>CAIYUC010000143.1 GCA_903929315.1 uncultured Bacteroidales bacterium | reverse complement strand
GTGACAGATTTCATATTTCAGGATATGTTACTCAAAGAAAGAGTCGAATAAGCTTTTTATCATATCGTGGAGAAACGGATGGCGCTGAAAGGGTTCAATAAATTCACTGAAAGAAGCGAGGAAACGGTTTGGGAAAGGCCGGTTATAAAGTGCATTCAGGATATCTTCCAGGCTGAATCCGTATTTGTCATCAAATGCCTTTTCTATTTCGGCAGGAAGCTTCTTTTTCAAATATTTCTCCATGAAACTCTTTCCCAGATATGAACCGGCGCCTTCATCACCGAAAAGATAGCCCAGGGAAGGCACTTTGGCGAATATTTCATTTCCATCATAGAAACAGGAATTACAGCCGGTGCCCAGGATTCCCGCAATCCCCTGCTCCTTCCCAAAAAGTGCGCGCGCAGCCCCAAGAATGTCGTGGTAAATATTGATTTCGGCTTTATAGAAGATACTGCCCAAAACATCTTTTATCATCCGGTTCTTTTTCTCTGTAGAACAGCCCGCTCCATAGAAATAAATTCCGGAGATGAACTTTACGATTAAAAATGGAACCAGTTCATTTTTCAAAACCGATTTTACCGTTTCCGAAGTATGAAAATAAGGATTTAACCCGGTTGTTTGTATCGTTTTTTTCACGGTATTATGCTCGATCAGAGCCCAGACGGTCTTTGTGGATCCACTGTCAGCAATTAATTCCATAATTTTATTATTTAGCTTTTTTTCAGATGCCAGATGCCAGATGCCAGATGCCACTTACTGACTGCTGACTGCCGACTACTTACTTTTCCCTAATTATATTCATAATACCATTCAGATCATCCGCCTGAAACCAATTTATCTCCGGATCTTTCCTGAACCATGTTAGCTGCCGTTTAGCATACCGTCGTGAATTGGTCTTGATCTTTTCAACTGCCTCGTCAAGCGTTATTTTAGCATCCAGGTGATCAAATAATTCCTTGTAGCCCACAGTATTCAAAGCATTCAAATGCCGGTAAGTATAGAGTGCTTTCGCTTCGGATAAAAACCCTTCGTCCATCATTTTATCCACACGGTGATCGATCCGTCGATACAATTCTTCCCGGTCACGGGTCAGTCCTATTTTAAGAACTTTGAAATTTCTTGGTTTTGGTTTATTTTTCCGCAAGGATGAATAGGTGACACCTGTGGTCAGGCAGACTTCGATTGCACGGAGAAGTCGTTTAGGGTTTGACTGGTCTACTTCAGCATAATATTCAGGGTCCATTTCTTTTACTTTATCCTGAAGGGCTTTGATACCATGAGCATCGAAAAGTTCCTTTAATTTATTCCTTAGTCCATTATCAGGGTCAGGGAGATCGTCAATGCCGTGACAAACAGCATTGATATAGAGACCGGAACCCCCGGTTAAAATGATTTGATTCCGGGTGGTAAATAATTGATCCAGCTTTTTCAAAGCATCTTCTTCAAAATGTGATACATTATAAGTATCATGAATGGAGATATGCCCGATGAAATGATGGGGAACAGCTTTTAATTCAGCCGCTGCCGGGGTGGCGGTTCCGATCCTCATTTCTTTATAAAACTGGCGTGAATCGGCAGATATGATCTCCGTGGAGAAGGCAGTTGCAACTTTGATCGCAAGAGATGTTTTACCTATTGCTGTCGGCCCGGTTATGACGATCAGTAAAGATCTTGAATCAATAGTCATCAGATTCCCGATCAAGATCCTGTTGACTTTGCTCCATATTTTCCAGGTCTTCAATATCGCCAACACTTTCGATCATATCATCTTCTCCCAAGACGGAATCGCCAACTTCTTCAGATGGAACTTCAACACCCTTGGTTCGTTCAGGCTCTTTCTCTACAAGCAGGTCATCAAGATGGCTTTCGATTTCAGCAAGCTCAGCTTCATTCTCTTCCAGCGCTGAAAGAATAGCTTCTTTTTCACGAGGTATTTCAAAAGAAATAACCGGCATATCCATAGGCTCAGGTTCTTCAATCAGCTCAACCGGAATAACAGGTTTCTTTTGTAATTCACCGATCCTTTTAAAACAACGGGGTAAAGTGATCCCATCTTCCAACTTCAGGATCTTAAAAAGTTCAATATGAAAAGCGTAAAATTCCTTACCGTAATTCTCATAAATCATTTTTTGATGAGGATCTTCGATAAAATTTTTCAGTCGGGAATCCTTCATAAGATGCAACTCAAATTCTTCCGTGACAATTTCATCAAGCTCGTCATCGTATTTTCTCAACCGCTTTTTATGAGGAGTATAGGATATTTCCTGATGTTTTATATATTTCTTGTCCGTCGTATAGAAAAAGGCTTTTTCGCAAGGTTCCATATCCATTGAAGATTGAATAATCTCATGAAAATCGAGAAAAGTATGGACAGGATGAATATCAATCTCCCTTAAAAAATCCTCCTGATCTTCCGATGTCAATCTGAAACGATAAATGATCATAAATAGTCTTTCAATAATCAGGTCAAAAATATAAAAAATATAAATTCCGGAAAAAACTGATTGGCTATGAACAAATTTACATCATTTCTGTTTTAATCCTAATTTTTCTCCTTCAAAAAGCATACGTTGATAAGCAGAATCATATTGGTTTGGAATTTCTCCTTCCAGGATAGCTTCAGTAATTGCTTTTTTGATCAGACCAACTTCTTTTGACGGTGAAATGCCAAAAGTTTCCATAATAATTTCCCCGCTTATTGGTGGTTGCCAGTTCCTCAGCCTGTCTTTCTCTTCAATCTCTTTTAATTTTCTGCGTACATTCTCGAAATTATCCAAGAATTTCCTGACTTTCTGAAGATTTTTTGAGGTGATATCCGCTTCACACAATAACATCAGGTCGTCAATGTTGTCTCCGGCGTCAAACAATAACCGCCTGACGGCAGAATCTGTAACGATATCTTCCGATAGAATGATGGGACGTAAATGCAGAAGAACTAACTTTTCGACATATTTCATCTTCTCATTCAATGGGAGTTTAAATCGTCTGAATATCTCAGGGACCATTTTTGATCCCCGGAAATCGTGAGCATAAAATGTCCAACCGACTTCAGGAACAAATTTCTTCGTCGCAGGTTTAGCAATGTCATGAAGAATTGCCGCCCAGCGTAACCAAAGGTTATCCGATTTCGAAGCGACATTATCCAAAACCGCTATTGTGTGGTAGAAGTTATCCTTATGACCGATTCCGTCAATCACTTCAGTACCTGTCAAATCAACAAATTCAGGGAAGATCATCTTCAATATACCGGAATCCAGGAGCATTTTGAAACCGACTGAAGGAACAGATAATTGAATAATACGGTTTAACTCATCGGTGATACGCTCTGCGGAAAGGATCGAGACCCTGCCGGCATTTTTTTTTATCGCTTCGAAGCAAACCGGGTCAATAGTGAATTCCAGTTGCGTGGCAAAACGGATTGCCCGGATCATTCGCAAAGGATCGTCAGAAAAGGTGATATCAGGATCCAGCGGAGTGCGGATTATTTTATCCTGAAGATCTTTCAATCCGTTAAAAGGGTCGATGAGTTGTCCGTAGGATTCCATCTGAAGATCGAATGCCATGGCATTGATCGTAAAATCACGGCGGTTCTGATCATCCTCAAGTGTACCGTCTTCTACGATAGGTTTGCGGGAATTGCTGCGGTAAGATTCTTTTCTGGCTCCCACAAATTCAATTTTCAACCCATCCCGGATAATCATGGCCGTTCCGAAGTTTTTAAAGAATCTGACAGGAATATTATCACCCAGGCGTTCCGCTACTTTATGTGCAAAGTCTATCCCGTTCCCCAAAACCATAATATCGATATCCTGCGAGAAACGACCCAGCAGAGCATCGCGCACAAACCCGCCAATGACGTATGCGCGAAGATTCATCTCCCCGGAAACATCAGAAATTGTTTTAAAGATCTTATTTGAGAGGAAGCGTTTCAATTCGTAATTTACTTAATTTTTTAACAGTATGATGAACTCAACTTATTAACTCACCTCTGACCTGGTTTCTGAAACGAGACGCGAAACGCGTGACGCGTTAGGAATTAAAGCGCGCCAAATGGTCTTCCCCCCTCTTTCCAAGAGAGGGGGACTAAGGGGGTGAGTTTCTATGGCAAAATTAAACAAACAAAACATAGAATAAGTATAAATTTTGCCGCTATCCCTTGCAGATTTCAGGCTGAATTGTATCTTTGACGACTGATCTGAATTACAATTCATAACTTAAGAATACTGAATATGACAAAGAGAACAATCGTCACGATGCCGGGGGATGGGATAGGGAAACTGGTATTGAAAGAAGCACTTAAAGTGCTGGAGGCAGCGGGTTTTGAAGCCGAATATGTGCATGGAGATATCGGGTGGGAGTTCTGGTGTACAGAGGGGGATCCCTTTCCAGCCAGGACACAAAAACTTCTGGAACAATACAAAATCGGTTTGTTCGGGGCCATTACTTCAAAACCAAAAGACAAAGCGGAAGTTGAACTTGCCGCCGGGTTAAAAGGGAAAGGATATACCTATTACAGTCCGATCGTGAGTATGCGCCAGAAGTATGATCTGGATCTCTGCATGCGGCCCTGCAAAACTTTTAAAGGAAATCCTCTTAATTTCATTCGACGGGGATTTGGCGGGGTGATCGAAGAACCATCAGTTGACGTTATGATATTCCGTCAGAATACCGAATGTTTATATGGTGGAGTTGAATGGACCAATCCTTCCGACCAGGTTTATGCTGCTTTGATGACCCATGCAAAATTCAGGGAAAATTTCGCCTGGTGTCCGAAACCGGACCTCGCTGTTTCGACCAGGATCTTTACAAGAAAATATACCACACGGATCGTGAAAGCTGCATTTGAATATGCAAAAGCAAAAGGATTTAAAACTGTCACCGTCTGTGAAAAACCGAATGTGATCAGGGAAACTTCAGGTATGATGCTGAAGATCGCCCAGGAAATGGCTAAGAATGAATATCCCGGAATTAATGTACAGGATACGAACATCGACGCACAGATGATGTGGCTTACGAAGAATCCTGAGAACTATCATGTAATCGTTGCAGGGAATATGTTTGGCGATATTGTTTCCGATGGCTTTGCAGGACTTGTTGGTGGATTGGGCTTTGCATGCAGTGCGAATATCGGGCCCGAGATCGCAGTATTTGAACCAACCCATGGCTCTGCGCCAAAATATGCCGGATTTAATCCTTCCATCGTAAATCCGATGGCAATGATCCTATCTGCTTGTATGATGCTCGAACATATCGGAGAATCCGAAAAAGCCAAAAAGATTTACAATGCTGTTGCCACAGTGATCGAAGAAGGAAAGGTAAAGACCTATGACATGATGAAACTCCCGGGAAATCCTGATGCATTTAGTAAGGGGGCGGCTAACACGGAGCAGATGACGGAAGCTATAATTGGGAAAATAGCGAAATAGCGAAATCGTGAAATAACGAAAATTAAATAAAACTGGTGAATTGGTGAACTGGTGAGGTGGTGAGTTAAGAAAATTCTACTTTTATATAGTTTATGATCGCGCGCGTTTGAAACGTGTGCGTGGTCATAGTAATAAATAATAACTGTGATCGCGCGCGTTTATAACGCGTGCGGACATAATAACAAATATAAAATATGACCGATACGATTTTGAAATTATGGCCGGAGCTCATGTGGATCAAAGATGAGGATCTGCGTGAGAAAATTGCAAAAACATGGCAGTTAGCGCTTCAAAAAAGCGTTCTTACAGCAGATGATCTGCAGAAAATTCCTTTTACTCTCCTTGCCGGTCCTGATCTAAAGGTATCATTCATGGCTCATAAACGTTGTGTCGTGCACGTTGCAAAGGAGGCCGGTGAAAAAATGAATGAATTTTTCAAAGATGAACTACCGGTAAATATGGATGTTCTGATTGCAGGCGCTATCCTGGCTGATGTAGGTAAATTACTGGAATATGAGATAAAAGATGGAAAATCAGTACAGGGGATGTATGGTAAGTACCTGCGTCATCCTTTCTCAGGTGTATCGCTGGCTGAGCAATGCGGTGTTCCTGCAGAGGTTTGCCATATCATTGCGGCACATGCAGGTGAGGGCGATATGGTTAAGCGGACAGTAGAGGCATATATTGTGCATCATGCGGACTTCATGACATTTGAGCCATTCCGCGAAAGACTCAAGTAAGAAATGCAGGAATGTAGTAATCCAGTAATGCAGTAATTAAGAATTATCGAGCATCGAGTATCCAGCATCGAGCATCAGAAAGCTAATATGAATATTTTTAATGAAATATTATGACCATTATAGAAAAGATAATTGCCAGCCACTCAGGTCAACAAACAGTTAAGCCAGGAGATATAGTTGATGTTGAGATCGATATCCGTGCTGCGCGTGATTTTGGCGGGGCTAACGTAGTAAAGAACATTCTGAATAATGGGCTCAAGATAGCTGATCCTTCGAAGACTTTGTTCACCTTCGATTGTAATCCCGGGGGATCCGACCAGCAATATGCCGCCAATCAGCAGTATTGCAGGCAATTTGCAAGGGAGAATGAGATCCGGGTCTACGATGTGGATTCAGGAATAGGAACACATCTTGCTATCGACAATGGTTATGCCTGGCCGGGAAGCAGTTTTGTTTCGACCGATTCTCATGCCAATATTCTGGGCGCCATTGGCTGCTTCGGCCAGGGCATGGGTGATCAGGATATTGCGGCAGCATGGGCCAATGGTTATGTATGGTTTAAAGTTCCGGGATCTGTAAGGATAAATCTCACAGGTCAACGACTTCCCGTTGTGACTGCAAAGGATATAATTCTGAACCTGCTTTCAATATTCGGTGCAAATCAACTTCTTGGATATTCGGTAGAAATTTATGGGAAAGAATCCGATCAGCTTACGTTGGATGAGAGAATTACCATCTCTTCAATGGCAACGGAAATGGGAGCAATTATTATTTTCTTCCCTCCTACTCCTTTCATCTTAAAAACGCTAAAAGAAAAAACCGGGAAAGATTATAGTACCATAGAAGCAGATCCCGGAGCCGTATACGATAAAACTTTTGATATTGATCTTGGAAGGTTTGTTCCGATGATAGCAAGACCGGGGCACCCTCATGATGATATTGCGATAACCGGGGTTGGACAACTTAAGATCGATTCAGGATTTATCGGAAGTTGCACCAATGGAAGAATGGAAGACCTCCGCGTTGCAGCAACAATTTTAAAAGGGAGAAAAGTAGCTCCGGGCGTCGTTCTGAAGATCGTTCCGGCGACTGACGCAATCTGGAACGAAGCGCTGGATGAAGGACTGATCTCAACTTTTAAAGAAGCCGGTGCGATGGTCTCAAATGCAGGCTGTGCCGGTTGTGCTGCCGGGCAAATTGGGCAAAACGGTCCGGGAGAAGTTACTATAAGCACCGGGAACCGGAATTTTGAAGGCAAGCAGGGAAAAGGGTTCGTATATCTTGCATCCCCTGCTGTTGTGGCCGCTTCTGCTGTTGCAGGATATATTACAACCCCTGATCAGATCCCTTCAGTTCCGGTCCGATTCGAAAAGAAAAGCATCATCCGGTCTTCCCTGAAAGAAAAAGTAAAAAGTGAAAAACCAACAGTTGCAGAAGGGCATGTATGGATCATTCCGAAGGATGACATCGATACGGATATGATCTTTCATAACCGTTATCTCACCATAACCGATATCCGGGAAATGGGTCAATATACTTTTGATAATCTCAAGGGTTTTGAAGATTTTGCAAAAAAGGCCAAATCCGGTGATATCATTATTACCGGTAAAAATTTCGGCGCAGGAAGCTCCAGGCAGCAGGCTGTTGATTGTTTCCTTTCGCTCGGGATAAGCTGCATCATGGCCGAGTCGTTTGGCGCTATTTACGAACGTAATGCCATAAACGCGGCACTTCCTATCCTTACTTTTGACCGGGATACTTTGAAGAATGCTGATATTAAAAATGCCGACAGGATCAGGGTGGATTTTATTACAGGTGAATTAACAAACCTTAGGAATGCCCAGACATGCCTTATCAATAAGTTTTACGACGCACAATTGGCAATTTATAAAAAGGGAGGACTTTTCTAAGTGGATTTCTAAATCCTTTTATGCTTCCATCGCCTGTGTGACCAAAGCCAATATTCCGGCTTTTGAATGATCTTCTGTTCGAGGATCTTCGCGTACTGTTCGATTATTGCTCCCGGAGGCAGAGTTAAAGGCTCTGCTTCGATGAGAATGAATTCAACAGTGTAATACCCCCTTTTTATTTTTTGAATATCAGCATAATAAACTGGCAGGTTATTAAGCCTTGCATGTTTTTCCGGACCGTGAAGAAATGGCGTATCCTGACTTAAAAATTTTACCCAATATGCCAGACGAATTGTGGACGGACTTTGATCAGCGACCATATAAAAAGCACAGGGCTCTTTATATAATTGAAAAGTTTCAGTTGTCCGTTTTATGGAGGCAAGCACAGATCTGCCCCTGACTCTTGTCTTCTGAATATATTGATCAATAAACACATTTGACAGGGGTTTATAGAAACCTACCGGTTTATGCTTAAGCTGCGAACCGGAAGCTAAACCGGCCCATTCCCAGTTGTTATAATGGCCACCTACAACAATAACATTCCTGTTCTGCTGAAAATAGTCATCCAGGATTTGGGGGTTGGTAAACCTGAATCGATTGGTTATTGTTTCCTCATCCATCGTGAAAGCTTTTCCACTTTCGATCATTATATCGCAGAAATGACGGTAGAAAGCCCTGGCAATGCAAGTTATCTCTTTTTCGGTTTTTTCGGGAAATGAATTTTTCAGGTTATCAAAGACCACCTTTTTCCTGTATCTTATAATGAAATAAAGGATATAAAAGAAGCCGTCTGAAAATAAATAAACCAACCTGAATGGTGCTATTCCAAATAAAAACACAAATGATCTGAACAAATAATAAGTCAGCTTTTTCATCTTAATCTTTAAGATATTAATTTAACTAGTCAAATAGCCCACGTGCGAAATTAGTGAGAATTTTCCTTGAATTAAGATTAACGGTCGGTCTGATCACCAATTTTCGAAGTATTCTTTTATTGAAAGCAAAGAAAAAGCCTAATTTTGTCACGGAAAATTCCGTATATGCTGATCATCAGAAGACATAATACCGATCCGTATTTCAACCTTGCCACGGAAGAGTACGTCTTAAAAGAGATCCGGGATGATTCATTCATGCTTTGGAGGAATGCACCGGCCATCATCGTTGGCAAGCACCAAAATACACTGGCAGAGATCAACGTCGATTATGTAAAACAGCACAATATTAAAGTGGTGCGTCGCTTATCAGGCGGGGGAGCCGTTTTTCATGACCTAGGGAACCTTTGCTTCACGTTTACCCAAAAAGGGGAAAATGACAAGCTGATCGATTTCCGGAGATATACCGAACCAATCCTCGAAGTGCTTATAAAAATGGGAATCAATGCCAAATTCGAAGGACGGAATGATCTTACCATCGATGGCAGGAAATTTTCAGGTAATGCCGAGCATATCTGGAAAAACAAAGTGCTTCACCATGGTACTTTATTGTTTTCTTCCCATATGCCAAACCTGAGCGAGGCGTTGAATGCCGACCCTCTGAAATTCAAAGACAAAGCGGTAAAATCCATCCGGAGCCGTGTCACGAATATCAGCGAACATCTTAAGGACCCCATGGATGTACTTGAGTTTTCAAGCCTGATAGAAACTCACATCATGGGAAAAAATCCGGACGCTGTACTTTATGAACTGACCGATGAGGATCACAGGAAGATCAATGAGTTGGTTCAAAGTAAGTACAGTACCTGGGAGTGGAATTTCGGTTATTCGCCAAAATATAATTTCAGAAAAATATTACGTACGGAAAATAGCGGAACCATCGAGTTTGACCTGGATGTCAGGGAAGGAATTATCATGCAGATCAGGATCTATGGAGATTATTTCAACCTGTACGATACAGAAGATATTGAAAAGGCGCTCACGGGTGTTCCTCACAACCAGGATGCCATTAGGAAAGCATTGGAATCTTACAAGATCGGGGATTATTTTAATAACCTGACAATGGATGAATTTCTGGAGGGGTTGTTTTAATTAGCAAATAAGGCAGTAGGCAATAGGCAAAAGGAAATAGGATAGTTTGGCCTAGTTTGGCGCGCGCTTGTAGCGCGTGCCAAGGTTGCAGTTCATCGGAAAAACAAATCAGCACGCGCAACATGCGCGCGCTAATTGAGTAAAAATGAATCATTCAAAGTAAACAATTATGAACTATACGCAGATATTCGACCGATTATGGCAGGATTACATTGAACAGAATCCTGCTACAAAAAACGTTTACGACCTTTTTATAACTGAAGGAGAAACGGTATACAATGATCATATTGCTTTCCGGACATTTAATGACCCGCGGATCAATATAGACGTCCTTGCAAAAGTCTTTCTGAAAAATGGATACGAAGAAAGAGGCACCTATAAATTTGAAGAAAAGAAACTCCTGGCAAGGCATTATGAGCATAAAACCGATATCCATGCTCCCCGTGTATTCATCAGCGAGCTGTTGACGGAAGTTTTTAGTGATTTTCTTCAGAGTACTGTCAGGAAATGGATCTCTGAAATCCCATCCGAACTTTTCCAGTCAGACGAGCTGATTTATTCGGGAAACGTTCCGGGTGCCCCTTCATTCGAGGTCTACCAGAAGTTAAGAGCGGAATCAGAATACGCAGGGTGGCTATATGTGAATGGTTTCATGGCAAATCATTTTACGGTTGGTGTCAATAGTCTCAAAAAGCTGGATTCCCTTCAGAAAGTCAATTCTTTTCTGAAATCAAACGGTTTTCTGCTCAATGATGCGGGGGGTGAAATCCAGGGCACCCCGGAGGAGTTGCTTGAACAATCAAGCATCAAGGCCGGGATCATTAAAATTCAATTCCTTGAAGGTATTTTCGATGTTCCCGGTTGTTATTATGAATTCGCCAGAAGATATCCCGATGCGGATGGCAAACTCTACAGCGGATTTATTGCAACATCAGCAAACAAGATTTTTGAATCCACCAACTTTTATAAAAAATGAAGTACCTCATCCGTTTACTTGCATTCAGCCTGTTTATTGCGCTGGCACTTTCATGTTCCCCGGGGCATAATCGCAAATCAGGAGACAAACTCCCGCCAAGGCCCCTGACGAAGGGGAAAGTCCTGCCGAATGTGACCTGTCTGAAAGATCCTTCCGTCAGATATGCACTATACCTTCCCGTGAATTACAGTGCAGCCAGAAAATTTCCATTGATGCTCGCTTTTGATCCTCATGCAAGCGGGAACATTCCGGTGGAGCGATACAAAGAGCTTGCTGAGAAATACGGTTATATCCTGATAGGATCCAACAATTCAAAGAACGGGCAACCTCAAAGCGAAACTTCTTCGATTACTTCAAACTTATTTAAAGAGATCTTTACCCAATTTTCTGTTGATACCAATCGTATCTATCTGATGGGGTTCTCCGGAGGTGCAAGGATAGCCAGTCTGATCGGCCTTTATCGCGGGGCTATCGCGGGAATCATTTGCTGTGGCGCCGGGTTACCGGGGACCAATCAACCGGTAAAGAATAAATGTGATTTTATCGGATTTGCCGGAAGAGGGGACTTCAATATGTTTGAATTGTTAAAATTGGATGATCAGCTGGAAAAGTCCGGATTCAGGCATGCCCTGATCCTGTTTGACGGTTCTCATTTCTGGCCTCCCGAGTCGGTTATGGAAGAAGCTTTTTATTGGCTGGAATTTTGCGGCATGAAAGAAAAACGTATTCCGATGAATGAAAAGCTTATCGGGACCTATGTCTCCGGAAAAGATGAAATCCTGAAGAAAGATGAAGATAGCGGGAATCTCCTGAAACAATATGACGACCTGAAGAATATTATCTGCTTCCTGGACGGAGTGGTAAATACGGATAAATACCGGGAACGCCTCAAAACTTCCGGAGATTTGTCTGTCGTCAAACAGGAAATGAAAAACAGGGAGAATCTTATGGATAAGGAGTTGAAACAACAGAAACTCTATTCGGAGAACTTCTTTATCAAAGATCTGAAATGGTGGAAAAAAATAATTACGGATTACGAATTACGAATTATGAATTATAAAACGCCACAAGATACCTTAGCGCCCAGGAGGATGCTGAGTTATTTAAGCCTGGTTGCTTACATGAGCTCCAACAGGGCGTTATCCGAAAATGATACGACCGATGCAAATTATGCATTACAGATTTATGCTTGGGTAGATCCGGAGAATACCGAAGTTTATTATTTGACCGCTGTTTTAAACGCAAGAAAAGGAAATCCAGCGGCCGTTTTAACTGCCTTGAAAACAGCCATTGATAAAGGATTTAACGAGAAAACGAGGATGCAGCAGCAACCTGAATTCCAGCCATTACAGTCAAACCGCGAATTCTTTGATCTTCTCCAAAAGATGAAATAGATGAAAATTGAAGAAATTCATGACCTTCTGAAACTGCTTCAAAATGATCTTGAAGGTGATATTCTCACCGGGTATGGTTGGCGGCTGATGTATTCCACGGATGCTTCCGCTTACAGGGAAATTCCTCTGGGGGTTGCAAGGCCGAAGAATCCGGAGGATATTAAAAAGATCATCGCTTTCGCAAGACAACACAAAGTTCCAATCATTCCGCGGACCGCTGGGACTTCATTAGCAGGGCAGGTGGTGGGGAACGGATTGATCGTCGATGTATCGCGATACATGACCCAAATCCTTGAGATCAATGAACAGGAACATTGGGTAAGAGTTGAGCCGGGGGTTATTTTGGATGAGTTGAACAAGACACTGGAATCAAAGGGTCTTTTTTTCGGTCCTGAAACTTCCACATCCAGCCGTTGCATGATCGGCGGAATGGTCGGAAATAATTCCTGCGGTGCCCATTCGATCCTATACGGCAGCACAAGAGATCATGTTATTTCGGTCAAAACGGTTCTGAGCGACGGATCAGATGCAGAATTCAAACCGATAGACAAGGAGGAATACCTGGACAAGCAGAAGAAAAATAGCCTTGAAGGCAAAATCTACCAAAAGATAGACCAAATTCTTTCTGACCCTGAAAATCAGAAAAGGATCCGAAATGAGTTCCCTGATCCTGCAATTCACAGGAGAAATACAGGGTATGCGATGGATCTGTTACTGGAGACAGCGCCGTTTACCGATACCTCACAGCCCTTCAATTTTGCACGCTTACTGGCGGGTTCTGAAGGGACACTGGCTTTTTCAACAGAGATCAAACTAAATCTCGTTCCCCTCCCACCCCGGCAAAAAGCGCTCATCTGTGTGCATTGTCATACGGTGAGCGACGCTCTCAGGGCAAACATGATTGCGCTGGAGTATCATCCGGGGACCGTCGAATTGATGGACAAAGCAATCATGGATTGCACAAAAGAAAATATCACCCAGCGCCAGAATCGTTTTTTTATAAAAGGTGATCCCGGAGCAATCCTGATTATCGAATTTGCAAGGGAAACCCGCGAGGAAATTATTTCACTCGCTGCTAAACTCGAGCAGCAGTTGCGGGATGCCGGTTGGGGTTATCATTTCCCTGTTGTTTTCCTACCGGATCTTAAAAAAGTATGGGATCTACGTAAAGCCGGACTGGGAGTGCTTTCCAACTACCCGGGTGACGCCAAACCCGTCCCTGTGACCGAAGATACGGCGGTAAGACCCGAAGATTTACCTCAATATATAGATGAATTCTCCCGGATGATGACGAAGCATGGACTGAATTGCGTTTATTATGCCCATGTTGGATCAGGCGAACTCCATCTCAGGCCTGTGCTGAATTTAAAAGATCCCAGGGATGTTGAGCTTTTTCATACTGTGGCCTTGGAAACTGCAATGCTTGTCAAAAAATATCATGGTTCATTAAGCGGAGAACACGGGGATGGCCGGTTACGCGGGGAGTTTATCCCATTGATGATCGGAGAACAAAACTATCAGCTTCTGAGGGATATCAAGCATACATGGGATCCGGAAAATATTTTTAATCCCGGTAAGATTGTAGATACACCGAAGATGAATACCAACCTTCGGTATAAACCCGGCCAGCCTGCAAAAGAAATTCAAACTATTTTTGATTTTTCCGGCAGTCAGGGGATCCTTCGCTCTGCCGAACAATGCAATGGTTCGGGTGACTGCCGTAATACTGTCCTTACCGGCCGTTTCATGTGCCCGTCATACATGGCTGTTCAGGAAGAGAATACAACTACCAGGGCAAGGGCAAACATCCTGCGGGAATTCCTTACAAACTCTCAAAAATCAAATCCTTTCGATCATAAAGAGATCTACGAAGTGATGGACCTTTGCATTTCCTGCAAAGCATGCAAATCAGAATGGCCTTCAAATGTTGACGTTGCAAAGTTAAAAGCGGAATTTCTGCAGCATTACTATGATGCAAACGGGACTCCCTTACGTGGTAGACTGATCGCATACATCACATCCCTGAACAGGTTGGGAAGTATTGCACCCGGTTTATTCAATTTCTTCCTGGAAAATACATTCTTCTCCGGGGTCACCAAAAAGTTTCTGGGTTTTGCACCAAACCGGAAAATTCCATTATTGTACAAAACCTCTCTGATGACCTGGATAAAACGCTACCATCAACAAATCCGGGGGACGGGAAAAGGGAAAGTCTATCTCTTTGCGGATGAATTCAGCAACTTCAATGATGTGGAGATCGGGATCAAAGCGGTAAAGCTTCTTAATACCTTTGGCTTTGAAGTAGTGATCCCTGAACATATGGAAAGCGGGCGGACTTTTTTATCCAAAGGTCTTATCAGGAAAGCAAAAAAAATCGCTGATAAAAATGTTTCATTGCTCAGGGACAAAGTCACCGAACAAACACCCCTTATTGGAATTGAGCCTTCTGCCATCCTTACATTCAGGGATGAATACCCGGAACTGGTTGATCCTTCATTAAGGACAGAAGCAAGGAAGATAGCAAAGAATGCATTGATGTTCGACGAATTTATTACCCGTTATCCGGCCTTTGACGCTGACAAATCTTCGTTATTCACAAAAGAAAAAAGGAATATCAAACTTCACGGACATTGTCATCAGAAAGCGCTTGCATCCGTTGAGCCGACAAAAAAAATGCTTTCGATCCCCGAAAATTACCATGTTGAAGAGATAAAATCGGGTTGTTGCGGGATGGCCGGTTCATTCGGTTATGAGAAAGAGCATTATGATGTTTCCATGAAGATCGGGGAACTGGTATTGTTCCCTGAATTAAGGAATACACCGGACGAGGTGATCATTGCAGCGCCGGGGACAAGCTGTCGTCATCAAATTAAGGATGGGACCGGAAGAACGGCTTATCACCCAATTGAAATATTGTATGATTCGCTTGCAATATAGTAAAGTCAAATCGTAAAGACTGCCCCATCATCTGCCAGGTAAGTCTCCGGAAACACAGATCTCGCCTCCTCCAGCATTGGCTGTAAATCGTCATACCTTGCAGAAAAATGTCCGATGACCAGTTTCTTTACCCTTGCCTTCAGGGCAATCGTTGCAGCTTCCATTGCAGTAGAATGCCACTTTTCATGCGCATCTTCCACTTTTTCCTGCATAAATGTTGCTTCATGATAAAGAATGTCGCAATGCCGGATATATGGAATGAATGATTCTGAATAAACCGTATCGCTGCAATATGCATAAGATCTTGGCCGGGGAGGATCGCTCGTCAATTCTTCATTTTTATAAACCCTTCCTTCCGGATCTGTATAATCTCCTCCATTTTTGATTTTTGACATTTCAGGGAAGGGTATCATTATTGTATCCAGGACATCCTTTCTGATTTTCCTTGCGCTGTTTTTTTCTTTAAAAAGAAAACCGCATGTCGGAACACTATGCAGTACCGGAAAAGAATGAACCGTTACATTTTCATTTTGGAAAATCATGTCATACTTTTCGCAGAACAAGGGATGGAAATGTAAAGGATAGATAAGTGTGGTTCCGGATGCTTCTAATTGAGCATTGAGAATAGCCTCAAGAATTGGGTGTCCATAAATGTGTAACTCTTCTTTTCGCCCAAGAAGATGGAATGAAGTCAATAAGCCGATGAGACCGTAAAAGTGATCGCCATGCAAGTGGCTGATGAAAATGTGGCCGATACGCTGGAAATGGATCTTATATTTCCTGAGCTGGAGCTGCGTACCTTCCGCACAGTCAATTAAAAACAAGCGCTCATTGAGGTTGAGCAAATGAGCGCTTGGGTTTCGTGTTAATGTCGGGATAGCGGCGCCGCTACCTAAAATTGTTATGGAAAAAGTCATTTGAGACTATTATTCCTTATTTTCTTCTTCCTTCTCAGTTTCCTTCTTTTCTTCCTTCTTTTCTTCCTTCTTTTCTTCTTTCCGATCCTCTGTTTTCCGGTCGGATTTTTCCTTTTCTTCTGCTCTTGTCATTTCAGATTTCAGGTCAGCTAATGACTGGATATCTCCCAGGGTCGTCTTTTCAAGATTATCCTTTATCTTTTTCACAGCTTTCTTCGTTGCTTTTTCCTTACTCTTTTCCTTGCCGGCTTCTTTGGTCTTCTCCGCATGAGCAACATCCTGATGAATTTTTGCATGTGAAAGAATGATCTTTTTATTTTCTTTTGAAAATTCGATCACTTTGAAATCGAGCACTTCTTCTTCTTTTGCCTGTATCCCGTCCTCTTTTGAGAGATGACGGTAAGGTGCGAAACCTTCCACTCCATATGGAAGAGCCACAATGGCGCCTTTTTCATTCATGCTAACGATAGTCCCTTTATGGATGGAACCAACCAGGAATACGGATTCAAATACGTCCCAGGGATTTTCTTCCAGTTGTTTGTGTCCAAGGCTGAGCCTGCGGTTATCAGCATCAATATCCAAAACCATTACTTCGATTTTTTCACCAATCTTGGTGAATTCGGCAGGATGTTTGATTTTTTTTGACCAGGAGAGGTCGGAAATATGGATTAAACCGTCAACGCCTTCTTCGAGCTCAACAAAAATTCCAAAGTTGGTGAAGTTACGGACGGTGGCCATATGCTTCGATTTGAGCGGATATTTTTCTTTGATATTCGACCAGGGATCCGGGATAAGCTGTTTGATGCCCATTGACATCTTACGTTCTTCACGATCCAAAGTAAGAATAACAGCCTCGACCTCTTGACCAACCTTCAGAAAATCCTGGGCAGTACGTAAATGCTGGGACCAGGACATTTCAGAAACATGGATCAGACCTTCAACACCTGTAGTGATCTCAACGAATGCGCCATAATCAGCTATCACGACCACCTTCCCTTTTATTTTATCCCCTATTTTCAGGTTTTGATCCAGTGAATCCCATGGATGCGGGGTAAGCTGCTTCAATCCAAGGGCGATACGTTTTTTATTTTCATCAAAATCAAGAATAACGACTTTTATCTTCTGATCGAGTTTAACAATTTCTTCCGGATGATTAATACGGCCCCAACTCAGATCTGTTATATGGATAAGACCGTCGACACCGCCGAGATCTATGAAAACACCGTAAGAAGTGATATTTTTAACAGTTCCTTCCAGGATTTGTCCTTTTTCAAGTTTTTTGATGATCTCTGCTTTCTGGGCTTCGAGTTCGTCTTCAATGAGCGCTTTATGTGAGACAACCACATTTTTGTATTCGTGGTTAATCTTTACTACCTTGAATTCCATCACTTTGTCAACAAAGATATCATAGTCACGGATGGGTTTAACATCAATCTGGGATCCGGGAAGGAACGCCTCAATTCCGAAGATATCCACGATAAGGCCACCTTTTGTCCGGGATTTAACATATCCTTTAATGATCTCCTGTTTTTCGTATGCAGCATTAATACGCTCCCATGATTTAAGAATTCTTGCTTTTTTATGGGAAAGGATGAGCTGTCCGTTGGGGTCCTCCTGGTTTTCCACATATACTTCGACGGTATCCCCGACTTTCAGGTCAGGATTATATCGGAATTCATTCAACTGGATAACACCGTCGGATTTAAAACCGATGTTAATGACCACCTCGCGATTGTTCATTGCAACGACAGTACCGTCGAGCACCTCATGCTCGGTAATGGAACTGAGTGTTCTGTCATATTCCTGTTCAAGTTTAATTCTCTCTTCAGGAGCATAGAATTCGTGTTTTTTTCCGATGGAATCCCAATCAAAATCTTTTAATACATTGGCGGTTGTTTTTGGTTCCCATTCGATTTCCTGTTTTTTTTCAGCTTCTGCGACAACTTCAATTTCTTTAGTCTCTTCAACCTTTATAGTAGGTTCTTCTTCGGTTTTTTCAATGGATTGTTCAACGGTTTGTTCTGGTTGTTCCTGTTCATTTTCATTCGTAACATTTAATTCTTCTGAAGTCATTTAATTTTTCTTTGTGGTGACAGTGATACGTCAACCGGGTTCATACTATGTGGATTATCAAGGGGATTTAATCAGCCTCACCCCAGTCCCCCTCTCCTCAAGGAGAGGGGGTGTAATGGTGAGTTATTCTGGCAATTCACCCAAGGTTTGTCTATGGGTTCATACATGTTGATTTATAAAGAACGGCACCATCTGACCCCGAAAAATGGAGTGCAAATTTAGGAAGATTTATTTAATTAGCAAAGGATTATGTAACCAAAGAGCCTAATTATCCTTTATGCAACGAACATAAAATCCATTTCCATCAGAAACCTGATTTAGACCAATACCAGTACCATCGCAACGCAAAGATATTCCAAGCATTAAATTGGAGCTTACGGTCGAAGACCAGAAGAAGGTAAAAACACCAATACCCCAGAAATTACCATCTGGGAAACAATCTCCCCCGGGAAGGGCAGTAAACCCACTTTCATTTGTTGCATAGTTTGGAAAAGACCAATGAGAATTTCCTTTTTCTTTCATCTTGGAACCTGCTACACTATCACCCAAATAAGTTCTTAATAATATCCATCTGAAGTGGAAGGTACATGCCATCCGATTGGAGCAAGCTTGCCGGTCTTAATTGCATACGAATTATACATAGCTCCAAATATATTTTTATAAGTATTTGCATCATAATTATACCAACAATATCCGGGATTGTCATATAAATTCTGCCAGTCCGTATTTGAATTTACTGGTTTTATTGAGGTACTATCATTTAACCGTGTGGTTCTCAGATTCTCAACCATCCACACTTGTGTACCTATCGTTACCGTATGATAAATATTTCCGTCAATGTCAGATACGGAATCAAGTGGGGGGCTGTTATTATTACTGTCTGAATTAACGATATTATTATCTTTCTTACAATTACTGGCAAATAGAAACAAAACACCTACTAAGATGAGTGTGTAAACCCATATTCCCCTATTTATATGTTTTCAGTTTATTTAAATGATCAAAGTTCATAAAATTTACGTCATGTTTCATCTGAGGTTATTAATATTTATGTCCTTCAGGCTTCTCCCCATTTAAAGCACTTCGCAATCCCTGCCTGACCGGCAGGCAGGCGTAATTCGTAATCCTTAATCCCTAATATCTGATTTTCCTTAACTTTGCTCTCTAAATCCCCGAATCTATGCCTCTTCGTTGCGGAATAACCGGTCTCACCAATACCGGAAAAACGACACTTTTTAATTGTATCTCGAATACAAAAGCGGAAACCGGTTCTGCTGCCTTCAGCTCTACAAAATCCAATATCGGTATGATGACTGTGCCGGATCCCAGGTTGTATGAGATCGATAAATTCATTCATTCTGCCAGGATTATGCCGACCACCATAGAAATGGTCGATATCCCCGGGTTAGCGAAAGGCGCCAGCCATGGAGAAGGGATCGGCAATAAATTCCTTGCTGATATCCGCCAGGTGGATGCCATCATCCATGTTCTCCGTTGTTTTGATGATCCTGCTCTCCCGCATATTGAAGGTTCTGTGGATCCGGTAAGGGATAAGGAAATTGTCGATCTTGAATTGCAGGTGCGCGACCTTGAATCGGTCGAGAAAAAGCTTCACAAGCTTGAAAAAATGTCTAAATCCGGTGATAAAGATGCCAAACATGGCATAGATGTATTGAACATTTATAAAGAACATTTCGAATCCTTTCAATCTGCCCATTCTGCTCCTGTTCAAAAGGACGATAAGAGATTCATCGAAGATCTCTTTTTACTCTCGGATAAACCTGTTCTTTATGTATGCAATGTCGACGATCCATCGGCTCATGATGGAAATGCTTATACAAAAAGATTTCAGGAATCTGTAAAAGGAGAAAATGCAGATGTTCTGATCATCGCGGCAAAAATGGAGGCGGAGATTGCAGAGCTTGACAACCCGGATGACCGGCTGGCTTTCCTGGCTGATGCAGGTCTGCAGGAACCCGGTGTGAATCGCCTGGTTCGTGCTGCCTTCCATCTGTTAAACCTTCAAACTTTTTTTACTGCAGGACCGAAAGAAGTCCGCGCCTGGACAATTAGAAGAGGAATGAGCGCTCCCCAGGCAGCAGGCGTGATCCACAGTGACCTGGAAAGAGGTTTCATCCGGGCAGAAGTTATGAAATATCCTGATTTTATCAAACTGGGTTCCGAGCATGCTTGCAAGGAATCCGGGAAATTATATATCGAAGGAAAGAATTACATTGTTGAGGATGGGGATATTATGCACATAAGGTTTAATGTTTGATTGGTGATGAGTGAAGGGTGAAGGGTGAAGAGAGGACTACGAATAACTATTGAATAACTACTGAATAACAATGAATAACAAGAAGTCTGTTGAAGAAATTTTAATGAAAGAATCCTTGAATAGGGAAGATGTAGTTGCATTGCTCTCCACTGATGAAGAAGATAGCCGGATAATATTTGCAAAGGCTGCGGAGGTTAAGAAAGCATTTGTCGGGAATAAAGTCTATTTGCGCGGGTTGATCGAATATTCAAATTTTTGCTCCAAGAATTGCTATTATTGCGGGATCCGTGCCGGGAACAACCGTTATGTGCGCTACCAGATGACCGATGATGAAGTGCTTGAAGCGGTAAAATATGCTTATGAAAACCGCTTTGCTTCAATGGTCATTCAATCGGGTGAGAAAAGCGACAGGAAATTCATTGGTGATATTGAACGGTTGTTAAAGGAAATCCAACGGCTTTCAGAAGGGAAACTGCATATTACTCTTTCGCTTGGTGAACAAACAAAAGAAACCTATAAACGGTGGTTTGAAGCTGGCGCTCATCGCTATCTCTTACGGATTGAGGTTTCAAACCCGGAACTATATAAAAAACTCCATCCCAACGACAAACATCACAATTATAATAAGCGGCTGACATCTCTTAAAACCCTCAGAGAGGTTGGGTACCAGGTCGGGACCGGGGTGATGATCGGGCTTCCGTTCCAAACTCTTGACGACCTGGCAGATGATCTTATCTTCTTCCGTGATTTTGATGTGGATATGGTAGGGATGGGACCTTATATCGAACATGCAGATACACCGCTCTTCCGGTACAGGAATGAATTGGCTCCGCTTATGGAACGATTCAGACTCTCCCTGAAGATGGTTGCCATTCTCCGTATCATGATGAAAGATATCAACATTGCTGCCACTACAGCAATGCAAACTATTGATCCCCAGGGGAGGGAAAAAGCACTCAAGGTGGGTGCAAACGTGATCATGCCTAACCTTACACCGGTAAAATACCGTCAGAACTATCTCCTTTATGAAAATAAGCCATGCATCGACGAAGAAGCTGAAGATTGCAAGAATTGCCTTGATATCAGAATTTTTATGGCAGGAGATGAAGTAGGATACGGTGAATGGGGCGACTCAAAGCATTTTAAATCAAGAAATAACTAAGTCAGCAGTCGGCAGTTTATAGTATAACTCACAACTTCACTAGTTCACCAGTTCACCAGTTCACCAGTTCTATAATGATCCAGGAAATTATCCATAATGTTGAGATCCTCGACGCCGGTCCTGAAGGTAAAGCAGTTGCGCGTATAGGTAACCTGGTAATATTTGTTCCTTTTCTTGTGCCGGGTGATATTGTTGATATTAAAATCACCCGTAAGAAGAGATCTTACCTGGAAGGAAGAGCCATAAAAATTCATAAATATTCAGAAAAGCGGGAGCCTTCCTTTTGTGAACATTTCGGAACCTGTGGCGGATGCCGGTGGCAGAACATGAAATACGGAGAGCAATTGATCTATAAGCAAAAACAAGTCGAAGACAATATTGACCGTATTGCAAAGATCGAAAATGCGCTGATCCTTCCAATCCTGCCATCGGCAAATACAAGATTTTACCGGAATAAACTTGAATTTACCTTTTCCAACCGCCGGTGGCTAACAGAGGAAGACAGAAATTCAATGACTGCCGGTAAAGAAATGAACGCTCTCGGATTTCACCTGCCTTTGCTGTTTGACAAGATCCTCGATATTAATAATTGTTATCTTCAGCAGGATCCTTCGAATGCCATCCGGCTGGAAGCCAAGAAATATGCACTTGACAATCATCTTTCTTTCTATGATGTGCATACCGGGCAAGGTTTTCTCAGAAATCTCATCATACGGAATTCATCAACCGGGGACCTGATGGTGATCCTGATTGTCAGGTCCGAAGAAATAGAAGAAATTAAACGGATGCTGGACCACTTCCTTGAAAAATTCCCAGTCATAAACTCCTTATACTATGTTATTAATCCGAAGAAAAATGATACCATCTCGGATCTTCCCTTTCAGCTTTTCAGTGGTCAACCCTTTCTCGTTGAATCTTTTCCGGCGTATGGAATAAACAAAGAAATATCTCTCCGGATCGGGCCCGGTTCGTTTTTCCAAACGAATTCCTTACAGGGACGCGTTCTTTTTCAAACTGCTGCCGGTTTTGCGGGATTCCGGGGTGATGAAACGGTTTATGACCTTTATACCGGGATCGGAAGTATGGCGAATTATATTGCAGGTGCAGTTAATAAAGTCATTGGAATTGAATCCTCCATTGCCGCCGTTCAGGATGCGACCGAAAATTCGAAGTTGAACCATATCAGCAACACGTTATTTTTTACCGGGGAAGCAGAAAAGGTTCTGACTCCGGAATTTAGTTCGGGCAATGGTATTCCGGATATTGTGATCACTGATCCTCCCCGTGCCGGTATGCACGAAAAGGTAGTGAAGGCATTATTGTCAATCCAACCGGGGAAAATCGTTTACATCAGTTGCAATCCCGCAACCCAGGCACGTGATTTGTCCCTTTTGAAAGAAAAGTTCGATCTTGTTAAATGTCAACCGGTCGATATGTTTCCCCATACCCAGCACGTTGAAAATGTAGCGTTATTGCTCAGACACGGGACCGGTGATTGATTTACTGGGGGTTGTTACTTATAGTTATTCGTAGTTATTCATGGGTATTCATTGTTATTCATTGTTATTCATTGTTATTGATCGTATTCCGCAGTTCCCTTTATCAGATTTATTATATTATCGGCTGAAATATCTGCGCCTTCTATTGTAAAATGGGCTTTGGTATAGAACAGCTCCCTTTCAACAAGTTGCTGATGAACGAAATCCACGAGATTCTCCAACCTTACATCTTTCAATAATGGTCTTTTCTTCCTGACGATCCTCAGCCGGTTTATCAGTAAAGCAATATCCGGTTTAAGGTATATACTGGTGCCATTGTTATTGATAAAATCCATATTATCGAAGAAACAAGGGGTGCCTCCTCCTGTTGCAATGATCATGTTGTCCTCCAGGATTGTCTCATGAAGCAACTTACGCTCTATGTTCCGGAAAGAATTTTCATCGTATTTTTCAAAAAAGTCAAGCACACTGATCCGGTATTTTTCTTCAAAGAGGTCATCCATATCTGTAAAACGCCAATCCATCTTAGCAGCCACTTCTCCGCCTGTGCGGGATTTTCCTGAACCCATATAGCCGATAAGGTATACTCTCACAGCATCAAAATTACTCATAAAATCAATCCTCAATTGAAGGCAAAATCATTTTTTGAGGTGCTACCTATAGGATCTTAACAGAAAAGGTAAAGAGGCTACCATCTTATTTAACCACAATGAACAAAGAAGGCACAAAGGACACAAAGAAATTATTCATTGTGCACTTGGTGTAAAACTTTGTGTCATTGTGGTTATTTGTTTTATAAGTATCCGTTTATTACTCTTTTAATCCCATTCTAAAGCAAGGACACATTTAACTTTTTAAGGAGAATCACTCGCACACATCAAAATAAGATCTGACCAAATTAAGGAAGGTTACAATCTCAGGTCAAATGCAAATTATATGTAATATTGCAGACCATAATCATGAAAAGTATGAAAAAAATCATTTTGATCACAACGATCGTAATTACTATGGCATTATCTGATGGATTTAGCCAAAACAGGTCGATACAATTCCAGATGAAACCCTGGTCAGAGATCCTTGCGCAGGCAAAAAAGGAGAATAAACTTATTTTCATGGATGCTTTTGCATCCTGGTGCGGACCCTGCAAATGGATGGCTGCCAATATTTTCACCAATGATACAGTGGCCGACTTTTACAACAAAACATTTATCTGTACTTCCTTTGATATGGAAAAAGGGGAAGGATTGAGCCTTCGGAACAAGTTTGATGTCCGGGCGTACCCTACCCTTTTGTTTATCAATCCAGAGGGAGATATGGTCCACAAGAAGGTCGGTGCAGCTCAGAAAATCCAGGATTATATAAATCTTGGGCTGACCGCTTTGAATCCTGATGAATGTTTGATTGCTTACAATAAAAAATATGGTGAGGGCGACCGGGATCCCCTGTTCATCCGGGCTTATCTTGGCAGGCTTACCGATGCATATATGCCCCTGAACGATGTGCTTCAGAAATATTTTGCTTCGCTGAAAGAAGAAGAAATGTTAACCCGGACAAGTTGGAATATCATTTACAATTATGTTGATGATATGAATTCGAAAGAGTTCGGGTATCTTGTAAAACACGAGAAGGATTATGGGAAGATCTCAACTAAAGATTCTGTTGAAAGTAAAATCTCTGATGTTTATCTTCAGGCTTTGGTTCAGCTATCGCGGAATGCAAATATGACAGATGATAATTATAAGGCGCTGAAGCAAAAAATCAAGGATTCAGGATTTCTTGGTGCTGATAAAGTGATCTTTACCGCTGATCTGAATTTATATTATACCCGCGGAGAGAAACAAAAATACCTTGACCTTGCTTATAACGGACTGGACAAATATTATCCGAATGATTATAATATGCTGAACCGCATATCATGGAATGTCCTTCAGTTATGCAGCGTCTATGAAGTAGGCCTGTCAAAAAAATATCTGGAAAAAGCCCAGTCTTGGGTAAAAAGATCCGTATCCGCTAAAAGCGAGCCAGCTAACAATGATATTTACGCTCAAATCCTTTTCAAACTTGGGGAAAAGGATGAAGCGATCCATCATGAAAGAATTGCCATCGCTTTAGCCAAGCAACAAAACGTATCATCCAAAGAATATGATACGACGCTGAAAAGGATGCTGGAACCGGAACCCGGGAAACACTGACCGGAGTTCCCCGAATCAGGCTTGTGCAACGGGCATGCCCAGGTTGAATGGCATATCTCCGCCCGGATCTTTGATTTCCCCATGCGCTTGTTCGTATTTCGCTACATTCTCTTTTAAGGCTTTGTAAAGCCTTTTCGCATGCTGAGGAGTCAGGATGATCCTGGATTTGACTTTTGCCTTCGGAACACCGGGCATCATTTTTATGAAATCAATGATGAACTCCGAAGGGGAGTGCGTGATGATGGCAAGGTTTGAGTAAATGCCTTCGCCAACTTCATCCGAAATCTCAATATTCAATTGATTCGGGTTATCCTTTTTCGTGTCCTGCATTTTGGTTGTATTTATTCTTCTGCTTTAGAAGCCATTAGTGTTTCATATTCTTCTTTACTGCCTACGATCAGGTTTTCATATTCCCTCAAACCGGTACCGGCAGGAATAAGATGTCCAACAATCACATTTTCCTTCAACCCCATCAGTTCATCCTGGCGGGCATTGATAGAAGCCTGGGTAAGGACTTTTGTGGTTTCCTGGAAAGATGCAGCGGAGATCCAACTCTTGGTCTGTAATGAGGCTCTTGTAATTCCCTGTAATACCTGTCGGGCAGTAGCTGGTTGAGCGTCTCTGGCTTCGACAAGTTTTTTGTCTTTCCGTTTCAGCATGGAGATCTCATCCATGAGCTTCCTGGCGCTGATGATCTGTCCGGGTTTGAAGTTTGGCGAATCTCCAGGTTCTATAACAACTTTTTTCCCGAAGATCCAATCATTTTCATCCTGGAAGTCTATTTTATTGACCAGTTCACCTTCAAGAAATTTGGAATCGCCGGGGTCTTCCACTTCAACTTTCCGCATCATCTGGCGAACGATTGTCTCAAAATGTTTATCATTGATCTTAACACCCTGAAGACGATATACCTCCTGGATCTCATTGACGATGTATTCCTGGACTTTCATCGGGCCCTTGATCGCCAGGATATCGCTTGGGGTCATTGCGCCCTCGGAGAGGGGTGTTCCGGCTTTAACATAGTCATTTTCCTGAGCAAGGATCTGTTTTGAAGTAGGAACGAGATACCGTTTCTCTTCCCCTGTTTTTGAGGCAATGACAACTTCACGGTTGCCTCTTTTAAGTTTTTTCGCAAAGGATACGACACCATCAATTTCAGAGACTACTGCAGGATCAGAAGGATTCCTGGCTTCGAACAGTTCCGTTACCCTGGGCAGACCTCCTGTGATATCACCTGCTTTCCCAATTGCCCGTGGGATCTTAACGAGGATCTCCCCTGCTTTGATCTTGGTATTATCTTCAATACTAATATGAGCTCCGACAGGAATATCGTATGTCCTTACTATATCTCCTCCTGTATTGAGTATATTGATCGAAGGATTCTTCGCTTTTTGCCGGGTCTCGATAATGACTTTATCATGATAACCGGTCTGTTCATCGGATTCAACGCGGAAAGTCACGTTTTCGATGATATTCTCAAAATTCACTTTACCGGCTACTTCTGAAAGGATCACTGCATTATAAGGATCCCAGTCGCTGACAACAGCGCCCTTTTTAACTTCGGTGCCATTTTTAAAATAAAGGTTAGCGCCGTAAGGGATGTTAGCAGAGCTGATTGCGATACGCGTGTTTTTATCGACAATTCTCATTTCAGCAGAACGTCCAAGGACAATGTTGTATTTTTCGCCATTATTATTAGTATATTCTACCGATCTGAGTTCATCAATTTCGAGTACGCCTGCGTATTTAGCTTCAATTCTCGAGGTACTGGCAATATGTGCTCCTGCGACACCGCCGACGTGGAATGTACGGAGGGTAAGCTGTGTACCGGGTTCACCGATGGATTGTGCTGCTATAACACCGACTGCCTCACCTTTTTCAACCATCCGGCCGGTAGCAAGGTTTCGGCCATAACATTTAGCACAGACGCCTTTTTTGGATTCGCATGTCAAAACAGAACGAATTTCAGCAATTTCAAGCGGAGAATCTTCAATGATATGGGCAATTTCTTCGGTAATTTCTTCTCCGGCGGCAATGATCAGCGCTCCGGTCTGGGGATGATAGATATCATGTAATGTAACACGGCCAAGGATCCTGTCATATAATGTTTCAACCACTTCTTCCTGCTTTTTAAGGCCGGAAATGGTAAGACCTCTTAGTGTGCCGCAGTCTTCTTCTGAAATAATAACATCCTGTGCAACATCTACAAGACGACGTGTAAGATAACCTGCATCTGCGGTTTTTAAAGCGGTATCTGCAAGTCCTTTCCGCGCGCCGTGTGTGGAAATGAAATATTCAAGAACGGAAAGGCCTTCTTTGAAGTTTGAAAGGATCGGGTTTTCGATGATCTCACCACCGGATGCACCTGATTTCTGAGGTTTTGCCATTAATCCCCTCATTCCGGAAAGCTGACGGATCTGTTCCTTTGAACCTCTTGCTCCTGAGTCCAGCATCATATAAACCGGGTTAAATCCCTGTTTGTCTTTTGATAACTGGGTCATAAGCTTTTGCGTAAGTGATGAGTTGGTATGAGTCCAGATATCAATGATCTGGTTGTATCTTTCGTTGTTGGTAATGAAACCCATATTATAATTGCTCACCACTTCTTCCACTTCGGTTTCAGCATCTCTGACCAGATCTTCTTTAATGGCGGGAATGATAACATCATCGAGATTGAAGGACAAACCACCTGCAAAGGCCATTTGGAAACCCAGATCTTTGATATCATCCAGGAATTTGGCCGTTTTTGCAGTTCCGGTTTTTTTAAGGACATCACCGATAATATCCCGTAATGCTTTTTTTGTCAGAAGTTGGTTGATATAACTGTATTCCTCCGGAACTACCTGGTTGAAGAGAACTCTTCCGGTGGTAGTATCGATCATTTTGACAACCGGTTCTCCGTTTTCCCTATCCTTGATCTTTACATTGATTTTTGCGTGAAGATCTATTTTATTTTCATTGTATGCTATGATCACTTCCTGTGGCGAATAGAAAGTCATTCCCTCGCCCCTGACAACAAATGTTTCTTCACTGTTGCGGGCTTTGGTCATATAATACAAGCCAAGTACCATGTCTTGCGATGGTACGGCAATAGGCGCCCCATTCGCAGGATTCAGGATATTATGCGAGGCAAGCATCAGTAATTGGGTCTCAATAATGGCAGCATTTCCAAGTGGCACGTGAACAGCCATCTGGTCACCGTCAAAGTCGGCATTGAATGCGGTACAAACGAGTGGATGTAACTGGATGGCTTTACCTACAATGAGTTTGGGTTGAAAAGCCTGGATGCCAAGACGGTGTAATGTTGGTGCACGGTTAAGCAAAACAGGATGGCCTTTGAGGATATTTTCCAGGATATCCCAAACGACGGGATCTTTGCGATCAACGATTTTTTTTGCGGATTTTACCGTTTTGACGATGCCTCTTTCAAGCATTTTACGGATGATAAAAGGCTTATAAAGTTCCGAAGCCATTTCTTTTGGTAAGCCACATTCATTGAGCTTTAGTTCCGGTCCAACGACGATAACGGAACGGCCGGAATAGTCGACTCTTTTACCCAGAAGATTTTGACGAAACCGTCCTTGTTTTCCTTTCAGGCTGTCGCTCAGGGATTTTAAAGCTCTGTTTGATTCGGTTTTTACGGCGCTGGCTTTACGTGAATTATCGAACAGGGAATCCACAGCTTCCTGTAACATGCGTTTTTCGTTTCGCATGATGACATCCGGAGCTTTGATCTCGATCAGTCTTTTAAGCCTGTTATTCCTGATGATCACCCGGCGGTACAGGTCGTTCAGGTCTGACGTTGCAAATCTTCCGCCATCGAGAGGTACCAATGGTCTTAGTTCAGGCGGAATCACAGGTACTACCTTAACGATCATCCATTCAGGATGGTTTTCCATTCTTTTCTGCGCATCGCGGAAAGCTTCGAATACCTGAAGACGTTTCAGCGCTTCACTTTTTCTTTGCTGGGATGTTTCAGTTCCTGCTTTATGCCTCAGGTCATACGATTCTTTGTCCAGGTCCAGGCGGGAGAGCAGGGAATACAATGCCTCTGCTCCCATACTGGCAATGAATTTATTCGGATCGGAATCATCCAGGTATTGGTTATCCGGAGGAAGCTTTTCCATGATGTCGAAATATTCTTCCTCTGAAAGAAAATCCAGGTAGTTGATGCCATCGGCTTTTTTAATACCCGGGTTAATAACTACGTATTTTTCGTAATAGATAATGGAATCGAGTTTCTTTGTAGGTAAACCGAGCAGAGCCCCGATTTTATTCGGCAATGATCTGAAGAACCAGATATGTGCAACGGGAACTACGAGTTGTATATGTCCGGTCCTTTCCCTTCTTACTTTCTTTTCTGTGACTTCAACCCCGCACCTGTCGCATACAATCCCCTTGTACCTGATCCGTTTATATTTACCACAGTGGCATTCCCAGTCTTTGACCGGGCCAAAGATCCGTTCGCAAAACAGTCCATCCCGTTCCGGTTTATAGGTTCGGTAATTGATCGTCTCCGGCTTCAGCACTTCACCGCTCGACATTTCGAGAACTTTTTCCGGTGACGCAAGGCTTATCGTAATCTTTGAAAAGCCACTGCTAAAGGTACTGTCTTTTCTAAAAGCCATATTTTTCTATATATATTGTCGATTAAAATTAAACTTACCAATAACTCTAACGGGGTGTACCGTGATAAAGTCATAAATTTTTATGCATCGAAGGTGACACTCAATCCAAGACCCCTCAATTCATGTATCAATACATTGAATGATTCAGGGATCCCCGGAACCGGCATATTTTCACCTTTGACAATGGATTCATAGGCCTTGGCACGCCCGACGACATCGTCGGATTTGACTGTCAGTATCTCCAGTAATACATTGGCTGCACCAAAAGCTTCCAGCGCCCAAACTTCCATTTCACCGAAACGCTGACCGCCGAATTGTGCCTTACCACCCAGTGGTTGCTGAGTGATCAGTGAATAAGGACCAATCGAACGCGCATGCATTTTATCATCAACCATATGGTGTAATTTCAATATATAGATATATCCGACCGTTGTAGGCTGGTCGAATCGTTCGCCGCTTAATCCGTCATATAGATATACTTTACCGTTTTCCGGTAACCCGGCATCCGTAAGATATTTGTTTATTTCATCCTGATTGGCGCCATCAAAAATGGGCGAGGTAAAACGTAAATTCGATTTTTTCCCGGCCCATCCGAGAATGGTTTCATAGATCTGTCCAAGGTTCATACGTGAAGGTACGCCCAAGGGGTTGAGAACAACGTCGACAGGAGTACCATCTTCCAGGAAAGGCATATCTTCTTCACGTACGATCTTGGCCACGATACCTTTGTTTCCATGACGTCCCGCCATTTTATCACCGACCTTTAGCTTGCGTTTTTTGGCGATATAAACTTTTGCCATCTGTACAATTCCTGTTGGCAGATCATCGCCAACAACAGCCACGAATTTTTTCCTATTATATACCCCAAGGAGTTCTTTATTCTTAATAATATAGTTGTTGATCAGGGTTTTGACGAGTTCATTTTTTTCCTTATCGGTGGTCCATTTGTTGGGGTTGACGTTGGTATAATCAACATCCATCAATATCTTTGAAGCAAACTTTGTTCCTTTCGGAATGGCCTCTTCTTTAAAGTTATTGTATACACCCTGGGATATTTTACCATTTACGAGGATACCCAACTTATCCACCAACTTCGTTTTCAGCTTTTCAACTTCTTTCACGTGCTCATCATCCATTTTTTTCAGATCATCCTTTTCTTTTGCTTTTGCTTTCCTGTCCTTGATAACTCTTGAAAAAAGTTTTTTATCAATAACAACCCCTTTCATTGAAGGAGGCGCTTTCAGAGAGGCATCCTTTACATCGCCGGCTTTATCACCGAAGATAGCGCGGAGGAGTTTTTCTTCCGGTGTCGGATCACTTTCCCCTTTTGGTGTGATCTTTCCAATAAGGATATCGCCTTCATTAACTTCTGCGCCGATCCTGATAAGACCGTTTTCGTCAAGTTCTTTCGTAGCTTCTGCGCTCACATTGGGAATATCATTTGTCAGCTCTTCAACACCACGTTTTGTATCCCTGACTTCAAGGGTAAATTCTTCGATATGGATGGAAGTGAAGAGATCTTCTTTAACAACTCTTTCCGAGATCACGATAGCATCTTCGAAGTTATACCCTTTCCAGGGCATAAAAGCAACCATGAGATTGCGTCCGAGCGCAAGCTCTCCGTCTTTGGTAGCATAACCTTCACAAAGAACCTGTCCACGGGAAACTTTATCGCCTTTTCTGACAATGGGGCGCAGGTTGACGCATGTATTCTGATTGGTACGCTGAAATTTCGTTAATTTATAACTCTTGATATCATCGTCGAAGTTTACCAGTTTTTCCTTTTCATCCCTCTTATAACGAATGACAATTTCATTGGCATCGACATATTCCACTACTCCCTCTCCCTCAGCATTGATCAAAACCCTGGAATCACGGGCGACGGTATCTTCAATCCCGGTACCGACAATTGCGATTTCCGGATTTAACAGGGGGACAGCCTGACGCATCATGTTGGATCCCATTAATGCGCGGTTAGCATCGTCATGTTCAAGAAAAGGTATCAGGGATGCAGCAATGGATGCGATCTGGTTTGGAGCAATATCGATAAGGTCAACCTTGGCTTTTTCGATGATAGGATAATCAGCAAGGTATCTTACTTTCACTTTATCTTCTGCAAGATTACCATCCTCTAACATCGGGGTACTGGCCTGGGCAATGATCTTTTTTTCTTCCTCTTCGGCTGTCAGGTATACAGGAGGTTCATCGAGCATGACCCGGCCGTTAATAACACGGTGATAGGGTGTTTCTATGAACCCTAATCTGTCAATCTTCGCATAAACACACAGGGAAGAGATCAGCCCGATATTAGGGCCTTCAGGCGTTTCAATCGTACAAAGCCTGCCATAGTGGGTATAATGGACATCACGCACCTCGAATCCTGCCCTTTCTCTTGATAATCCTCCCGGACCCAAAGCAGAGATCCTTCTTTTGTGTGTCAATTCAGCCAATGGATTTGTCTGGTCCATGAATTGTGACAGCTGGTTTGTACCAAAAAATGTATTTATTACGGATGATAATGTTTTTGCATTGATCAGATCCATCGGGGTAAATACTTCGTTATCCCGTACATTCATCCTTTCACGGATGGTTCGTGCCATACGCGACAATCCTACTCCGAATTGGTTATACAATTGCTCTCCTACGGTTCTGACCCTTCTGTTGCTAAGGTGATCGATATCATCGACGTCTGCCTTGGAATTCACCAGTTCAATAAGATATTTAATAATAGAAATGATATCCTGTTTTGTGAGAACGCGGGTTTCAATAGGAATTTCAAGGTTAAGTTTCCTGTTGATACGAAACCTTCCTACATCACCGAGGTCATATCTTTTATCAGAAAAGAATAATTTTTCTATGATGCCGCGGGCGGTTTCTTCATCCGGGGGCTCGGCGTTCCTGAGTTGCCTGTAAATGTATTCAACGGCTTCTTTTTCCGAGTTTGCCGTATCTTTCTGCAGTGTATTAAAAATGATGGAGTAATCTGTCGCCTGTGCATCTTCCCTATGGATCAGGATCGCTTTGATCCCTGAATCGACGATGGTATCGATATGCTGTTCCTCAAGGATGGTTTCCCTTTCTATGATCACTTCTGTTCGTTCAATAGAAACAACTTCAGCCGTATCTTCATCCACGAAGTCCTCGATCCATGAACGGACCACCCTGGCAGCCAGTCTGGAGCCAAGGATTCTCTTCAATGAAGCTTTGCTTACTTTTATTTCCTGGGCCAAACCGAAAATCTCGAGGATATCTTTATCGCTTTCATAGCCGATGGCCCGTAGAAGGGTTGTAACAGGTAATTTCTTTTTACGGTCGATGTAGGCATACATCACATTGTTGATATCCGTTGTAAACTCGATCCAGGAACCCTTGAAAGGAATGATCCTGGCGGAATATAATTGTACACCATTCGCATGAAAACTGGTGCTGAAGAATACGCCTGGTGAACGGTGCAACTGTGATACAACAACTCTTTCAGCGCCATTGATAACGAATGTACCACGGGGGGTCATATAAGGGATCATTCCAAGGTAAACATCCTGAATGATCGTTTCGAAATCCTCATGTTCAGGATCTGTGCAATAGAGCTTTAATTTTGCTTTTAAGGGAACACTATATGTCAACCCCCGTTCGATGCACTCATTGATGGAGTACCTTGGAGGATCGATGAAATAATCTAAAAATTCCAGGACAAAATTATTCCTGGCATCCGAAATAGGAAAGTTTTCCGAGAATACTTTGTACAATCCTTCATTTATCCGGTTTTCAGGATTCGTTTCCAATTGAAAGAAATCCCGGAAGGATTTTATTTGAATATCAAGAAAGTCAGGATATTCGGATTGAATCTTGGTAGATGCAAAATTGATTCTTTGGATTTTTTTTGAAGCCAAGGTTGTTTTTTTTGGTCCCGCTGTTAGCGGGATAGGTTTGAAATTAAATTAACAGGATGTCACCAAACACATCTCTACTACGTCAACAATAAATATGTTACAGACCTCTTTTTACTTTACGAAAGAAGCCTGTAACTAATTATACCTTTGTAGAATGCAAAACACCTACTTAATTTCAACCTCTGCACCTGCCTCCTGTAATTGTTTCTGTAGAGCTTGTGCCTCGTCTTTGCTTACGCCTTCTTTCACTGCTTTTGGAGCAGCATCTACTAATTCTTTAGCTTCCTTTAATCCCAGGCTGGTGAGTTCCTTCACCAGTTTCACGACAGCTAATTTGGCCTGACCTGCTGATTTAAGAACAACATCAAATGAAGTTTTTTCTTCAGCGGCTGCAGCAGCAGGAGCTCCTGCTGCGGGTCCGGCAGCTACAGCAACAGCTGCTGCTGCAGGTTCTATACCATATTCATCTTTCAATATTTTAGCTAATTCGTTCACTTCTTTTACCGTCAAATTAACTAACTGGTCTGCAAATGATTTTAAATCTGCCATTTTTACAATTGTTTTATATGATTACTATATTGCATTTAAAAATTATTTTCAGGTTCGTTCAAACTCACATGTAGCTCCATTTGGATGGAAGACCTGCGAGTGTCTGTTTTTGTTTAATTCGTTTTTTTAGATAGTGTTTTTACAATGCCGGAAAGTTTGTTCCCCCCGGATTGCAAAGCAGAAATTACATTCTGTAAAGGCGATTGCAATATACCGATGATCCCTCCTACCAACTCATTCTTCGATCTTATGTTAATGAGAGAAGTCAGCTGATCATCGCCCAGGAAAATAGTTTCCTGAACATAGGCGCCTTTAAGTATGGGCTTAGGTGAAGTCCGGCGGAATTCAGAAATCAATTTTGCAGGATCATTGGCAACATCAGAAAACATAATGGAAGTCGATCCTTTCATGATCCCGTAAAACTGTTGAAAATCCTCGATCCCTGTCTTTTCAAAAGCTTTTTTCAATAAAGAATTTTTTACCATCCTAAGCTGAATGTTCCGTTTAAAACAAAGCCTTCTCAGCCTTGTCGAAGTCTCGACATTCAGGTTGGAAATATCGGTAAGATAAAAATTGTCTACCTTGCTTAGCTTTTCAGCCAGAGTATCAATAAATTGGTTTTTTTCGTCTTTTTTCATAATACATTCTCTCGATTTTTTCTAAACAATCAGGCGACCGTTATAGATTTTGGTTCTATCTGAACACCTGGGCTCATGGTACTTGATAAGTAGATACTTTTTATATAGGTTCCTTTTGCTGAAGCAGGTTTAAGCTTTATAACCGTCTGCAGAAGTTCTCTGGCATTATCAACTATTTTGTCTTTTTCAAATGAAGTTTTTGCGATGGATGAATGTATAATCCCGAATTTATCCACTCTGAAATCGATCTTCCCTGCTTTTACTTCTTTGACAGCTTTTCCGATATCCATGGTAACAGTGCCGGTTTTGGGGTTAGGCATGAGTCCTCGTGGACCCAGGATCTTTCCCAAAGCACCGACTTTCGCCATGACACTGGGCATGGTGATGATCACATCAACATCTGTCCATCCCGCTTTGATCTTTTCGATGTATTCCTCAAGGCCTGTATAATCGGCGCCGGCTTGTTTCGCTTCTTCTTCTTTATCCGGTGTACAAAGGACAAGGACGCGCAATGTTTTTCCTGTTCCATGAGGAAGAGTTACGGTGCCTCTCACCATCTGGTTGGCTTTGCGGGGATCAACACTAAGGCGGATATCGATATCCACGGAAGAATCAAATTTTGTACTGGTGATCTCTTTCACGATCCCAACAGCCTCCGGCAGAGCATAAATGGAATTTTTATCAAACTTTCCTAAAGCTTCTTTCCTTTTTTTTGTCAACTTAGTCATTTCACTTTTATTATAAGGTTTTTATTATCCGTTTGGGAATCCGGAAAACAGCAATGCTATCAGCTCCTGAAAGGAGATTCGCCTTCCACAGTAATTCCCATGCTGCGGGCTGTCCCTGCTATCATTTTCATGGCTGATTCAACGGTAAATGCATTGAGATCCGTCATTTTATCTTCCGCAATCTTTCTTACCTGGTCCCAGGTTACTGCAGCAATTTTATCACGGTTTGGTTCAGCAGAACCTTTTTCCAATTTTGTTGCTTCGAGAAGTTGAGTGGCAACAGGAGGAGTTTTGATGATAAAGACAAAAGATTTGTCCTTATATACTGTGATAATGACAGGGATCAGTTTCCCGGCTTTATCTTGTGTACGGGCATTGAATTGTTTACAAAATTCCATGATATTCACCCCTTTTGCGCCCAAAGCAGGACCGACGGGAGGTGATGGATTGGCCGCGCCTGCCTTGATCTGTAATTTAATGATTCCACTAATTTCTTTTGCCATTGTATTTAGATTAAAAGGTAACCCCGGATTCAATTTGATCCCAGGATAAAACTATTCTTTTTGAACCTGCATAAAGCTTAACTCCAGCGGGGTTTTCCGTCCGAAGATCTTAACCATTACTTTTAGTTTCTTTTTCTCTTCATTGAGTTCTTCTATCACACCGCTGAAGCTATTGAAAGGTCCATCAATAACAGTGACAGTTTCTCCAATAATAAAGGGAACATTCATTTCTTCGCCCTGTTCGGTCAGCTCATCAAACTTACCCAGGATTCTTTTCACTTCTGCAGGCCGAAGGGGATGTGGTTCTCCTTTGGCGCCAAGGAATCCCAGAACACCAGGAACATTCCTGATGATGTGCGGGACTTCTCCGGTCAATGCAGCTTCGATCAGAACATAACCTGGAAAATAATTCCTTTCCTTGCTTACCTTCTTCCCGTTACGTATCATATAGACTTTCTCGGTAGGGATCAGCACCTGAGAGATAGATTCCTGAAGTTTCAGGCTTATGATCTCACTCTCGATATATTGCTTGACCTTCTTTTCATTCCCACTGATGGCCCTGATAACATACCATTTTTTCACCACGTCAGTCATGCTGCGATAAAATTGATGTAAAAATTTGTAACCAATACAACATTAGATAAATTGCCGAACTCTAAAAAAGTTTATAGAATTGCATCAGAACATTTTGGAATACCTCGTCGATCAGAAACACCACTAAAGCGATGATCAGGGAAGCAATGGATACGACGATCGCACTACCTTGCAATTCACTCCAGCTTGGCCAGGAAACCTTATGCATCAATTCATCATAACTTTCCTTTAAATATATAACTACTTTTGATTTTGCCATTGATCTTAAATTTTGCACGGGTGGTAGGAATCGAACCCACAGCCTACGGTTTTGGAGACCGCCACTCTACCAGTTGAGCTACACCCGTGTACAATTAACCTTTTTTTATATGGATATTCAAATGCTGCCGGCAGAAGGCGAATCATCATTAATCAATAATTTCAGTAACCTGTCCTGCGCCTACGGTTCTTCCACCTTCACGGATAGCGAAACGTAATCCCTTGCTCATTGCGATTTCAGAGATCAGCATCACTTCGATGGTGAGGTTATCACCGGGCATGCACATTTCCACGCCGGCAGGAAGAGTGATCTCACCTGTCACGTCGGTTGTCCGGAAATTGAACTGAGGACGGTACTTATTGTGGAACGGGGTATGTCTTCCACCTTCCTGGGTTTTCAGCACATAAACTTCAGCTTTAAAATGTTTATGGGGAGTGACGGAACCCGGTTTAGCAACAACCATACCACGGCGGATCTCGTCTTTATCGATGCCACGAAGCAATAACCCTGTATTATCACCGGCTTCACCCCTGTCGAGGATCTTACGGAACATTTCAACGCCAGTCACGACTGACTTCAGCTTCTCAGCTCCCATTCCGATAATATCTACCGGGTCGCCGGAATTGATTATACCGGTTTCAATTCTACCGGTAGCAACAGTGCCACGACCAGTGATAGAGAACACGTCTTCAACCGGCATCAGGAATGGTTTTTCCACATCACGTACAGGTAGCGGGATATAGGTATCCACTGCATCGAGCAGTTCCATGATCTTCTCGACCCATTTGGGTTCTTTGTTCAATCCGCCCAAAGCAGAACCACGGATGACCGGGGTAGTATTTCCGTCATATTTGTAGAAGGTAAGCAATTCACGGATTTCGAGTTCAACGAGATCGAGCAATTCAACGTCATCCACCATATCGCATTTGCTCATGAAGACCACGATCTTTGGAACACCAACCTGGCGGGCCAGGAGGATATGTTCACGGGTTTGCGGCATGGGTCCATCGGTAGCAGCCACTACGAGGATAGCGCCATCCATCTGGGCAGCTCCTGTAACCATATTTTTGATATAGTCGGCATGTCCGGGACAGTCGACATGAGCATAATGCCTTTTCTCGGTTTCATATTCAATGTGCGCAGTATTGATCGTAATCCCCCTGGCTTTTTCTTCCGGGGCATTGTCAATCTGGTCGAATGATTTGTATGTTGCCAATCCTTTATCCTGCAAAATCAAAGTGATAGCAGCCGTAAGAGTAGTTTTACCGTGGTCGATATGACCAATGGTTCCAACGTTTACGTGCGGTTTGGAACGGTTAAATTTTTCTTTTGCCATATAAAAAAAGATTAATTATGTTTGTATTATAAAGGTTAATAATAAGATTTCAAAACAGAGCCAACGACGAGATTTGAACTCGTGACCCCTTCCTTACCAAGGAAGTGCTCTACCAACTGAGCTACATCGGCGTGGAGGTGTGGGTTTGGGTGTGATTGAAGTGTGAGTGTGACTAGGTTTGGGTGTGAGTTTGGGTGTGATCGTAGTGTGGGTGTGCAAGATTGAGCGGAAGACGGGGCTCGAACCCGCCACCTAAAGCTTGGAAGGCTTTCGCTCTACCAAATGAGCTACTTCCGCAGGCAGGGTGTGGGTTTGGGTGTGATCGTAGTGTGGGTGTGGTGTGAGTGTGGGTTAAGTGGGGAGAGGAGGAATCGAACCTCCGAAGGCTACGCCAACAGATTTACAGTCTGCCCCATTTGACCGCTCTGGAATCTCCCCGAATAGGGTGTGGGTTTGGGTGTGGTGGAAGTGTGAGTGTGAGGAAGTGTGGGTTTGGGTGTGGAGGTAGTGTGGGTGTGCAATAATAATTTCGGGTCACAAATTCACTTATATTTCAGTTTTTCAAAGAACGATTCAAAAAAAAATAAACTTCTCATGGCCGCCCCTGCCCCTTTTTCACTTCTGGCATTGGAGCCGATGGACGGATTCGAACCGCCGACCAGCTGATTACAAATCAGCTGCTCTACCAGCTGAGCTACATCGGCAGTCGGTTTTCAACATTCATCTAACTAATAGTGAATTATTTACGCACAAAAAATAGATCCCTTTTTACAAAAAGGACTGCAAAATTAGGAACTTTTAGCGTAATTTCAAAGGATTATTTAAAATAAATCAACAAAAAAGAAGAGGAGGATTCCTCCATTTTGTCTCATTTGAGGAATATTTTCCGTATGCATGTATTTTCTTCCGTAATAACTCTTACCAAATAATATCCTGTCTGAACCCCGACCCGGAATCTGTTTAGCGGCAGATTTTGCAATCTGTCCCTGAAAACCGGCCTTCCAATAAGGTCATATATGCAGATATCACCCCCGATATTTCCATGGCCCAGGTTTTTAATATATACAAAATCGGCGTTCGAATATATACTGATCCCGGAGTTTTCATTATTACCAGGAATACCTGCAGGAATATAATTAAAATAAATAAAGAACCGGTTGGGATCATCGGCTGGGTTTGAAGTGAAAGAATAAATTGAATCGGCCATCAGGTTTTGCCAGTAATTTTCTTTTGCATCTTTCAGGAAAATTGAAGTCACATAGGTAAAGCTGTTTATGCCATGCGCGATGATCGAATAGCTCCCTGCGACGCCTACTCTGAAACCTAACGGAACGATAGTATTTGGTCCGGAATACGGCAAAACATTGATGGACGCAAAGATGCCGGTAATCACACTATAAAGTTGCGGAGATTGCGTTATGCCGAATAGCTTATATGCATCATTCCGCCAGTCAAAATTGGATGTCGCGCTGGAATCCAGTTGAATAAATGTCTCATCTGAATAACCGTTCCCTTCCGTTTCAAGGCTCAATAATTCGTTATTACTTTCGATATCTTTATAATAAGGCTGAAGACTGTGCATCCTGGTCGAGTTATCCACTGACATTATTCCTAAATTGCCGGAGGTCACGTGAACGAAGAATCCCTGCATGGAAGGGATTATACTGGATCCATTTCCCAGATGATCCACCCGGTTATAGGGTTTATAATTCACTCCGTCAAAAAAATAGATGGTTGGATCCACATTGTTTAATGTCCATCCGGTGGACTCAAAGTCGGAAGCGCTGGGGTAAAGATTACCGGCAACGTTCCAACCGTCGTAGGCGGGAGGATTTGCAGCCGGGTTCCAGGTTCTTGTCAGTACTATATTAAAGGCTCCCGTATTCATTTTGCCTTTGTAATAAATGATATTACTATCGGTATTACTGCTGGTAGACCAGATTGAGTATCCCTCCATTGCAATATTAAGGATGGAATCACTATTACCGGAAACAGTTTTCCACAAATGCTGGTTTTCCTTGTAATATTTAACGGTAAACAGGGCAAACACCCGTGCAGGAGTGCTTGCAACAGGAATACAACAATAATGCAACTGACCCGGTGAAATATAGCGCTCAACCAGCGCCGAATGCAGTGTGTCCAGAGCAGCGGCCGGCAGCGGCAGGATCAGGATGATTAAAAGGAAAAGATGCCCGATACTCGATACTGGATGCTCGTTGCTCGATGCTAGATACTCGATACTAGATGCTTGATTCTCGATAAATTGCATCCGGCAGATTTTATTTCTACTTCAGATAAACTTTCTGGTGATATGTATTATCCGGAGTGATCACATTTACCAGGTAATATCCTTCATTCACACTGATCCTGTATTTGCTGATCGGATTGTTCTGAAGCTTATCCTGGAAAATCTTCCTGCCGGTAAGGTCATAGATAAAGACATCTCCCTGTGTATTCCCGCCCGTAATGTTCTTGACATATACAAAATCTTCGTATGAATAGATCTGCATAGCATCGATAGTTGGGTCACTGATCCCGAAATATACATTCGTAAAATGAAGGATGAACCTGCTGGGATCCTCGCCGGTCGTATAGGCGAACCGGTAAACGGGGTTTGTTCTCAGATCGGGCCATGCGTTTCCCGGTTCTTGTTTATCTTCCAGGTAGATCTCAATTCCCGTGCGGAAGCTTGAAATATTGCTCGCAGTGAATGTGAAGTCACCGGAGACACCGCAGCTAAATCCCAACGGAACTACCTGGTTAACACCAGTCCAGGGCAAGTCGTAAATGGTAGCTGCTGTAGAAGGTTGAGCCATATAGCCTGGTACACCAGGTGACGTAGGTACAATACTATAAAGTTGCGGAGCTTCTTCCGAACCGTACATTTTATTAACATCATAATCGGCATTAAAGTAAGTGCTGGTGCTTGGATCAAAGCGTACAACCGCTTCATCTTTACCGCCGGTACCCTCTATATCCACGACTAACCTGTCATTATAACCACCGGAACCGTCCTTATAATAGGGAACCGGAATATGTAATCTTGCAGTATTATTCACTGCCAATGTCCCGCTGGTCTGCGAAGAAGTCACATGAACATAAAATCCCTGCATGGGAGGAATAAACCTGGACACCCCTAAAGTTGAATCTTGAGGGCTATTGCGGTTAAAAACACCCCAACCATTACTTGCATCCACCCAGAACCACATGGATTGATCCACATTGGTCAATGACCATCCTGAAGAAACCCAGTTCGTGGCGCTTGGATAAGGATTTCCGGCGAAGTTATAGCCATCATAATCGGTTGGACCAGGGTCATTATTTGTCCGGGTCAGTGGAATACTTTTGCTCCCTGTGTTGAGGCTTCCGGTCACTCCAACGGTGTAATTCCCTGTGGTTGCAGGATCTGACCACATAAAATAGCCTTTCATGGCAGCAGGAAGAAGTGAATCAAGAGCCTGATTGATAACCCATCTGTATTTGTGGTTAGGTTCATCGTACCACTTCATATAGAGGCTTTTGAACGGCGCCGTTGTCGTGCTTGTTATTGGAATACAAAGCGAATGCCAGCCGTAACCGTTGGGAGGAGGAGGCGAAGTGGTTCCCTGCTTAAGGTAACGTTCTTCTTTTGCCGTCCCTCCTGTGTTATAAACGATCGTTCCGTTGTCAATAAATGAGCCATCGGCTGTTCCGGTGCCTCCTGAACCGGTGCCTGCGGAAATCCACAAACCTTTCACTGAATTGATGATCGTACTGTCAGAACAGGTCAAAGCCATGTTGGCATTTATTTTTAATCTTGCTGCCGCATTTATTCTTAATTTACCCGCAAGTGCCAGTGCAGTATCAATTGTAGCTGCGGAAGATGAAGTATCCCATACTGTTGTATTCAGAGAGGATGTCCAATGATTGGTCAGAACATTATAAGTTCCATTTACTTGTGACCAACCACTGCCACTCGAATAAAGCCTTCCTAAATAAACATATGATAAATCCTGCCCTATATAATAATTAGGACTATCATAATAAGCTGTATAAAGAGGTCCTATGTCTGTCTTATATTTTTGATAACTATCCATACCAGAAGGCGAAAATTGTATTCCTGATAAAGGTCCTATATTCGCTATTCGGACGTGAATTGTACCTAATAATTGCCAGGAAGTTGTAACCGGACTAAACTCCCCCCAGGCAATCGGATCTGAATTATAGACTGAACTAACCACAATAGCAATACTGATATTGTTGGAACCCCATGATGGAGTTACAAGATATGTATAATCAGAAGCATCAGGCTCCTGGTTAAAAGCAGGACCTAAAATAAATTTCGGAAGAGAAGTAATCACAAAATTGGAATAGTTCGCTGAGCAAATTATTTGAGCTGCACCAAGATAAGTGCCATTATTATCTGCTTTAATCCATACTTCATAATCAAGGTAATTATAATTACTGAGGCTAACTCCTTCTCTCATAAATCTGGGATTAAGAATCTCAAATGAGAGATGTACAGCCATTAAATTAAATGAGAGGCTTAAAAATAACAAGGATGAAAATATCTTTTTCATATAATTAAAATTTGTATAGGGCACTATTAGAAATCTTTGTTAAGATCTGCATAATTATGGATGTGGTAAAGGATTGGTTAAACCGAAATTCGGTATCCAGTAATCGGTATAATCATTTGCATAAATATTTCCATCCAGGTTAAAATCTCCGGGCTGGTAAGTACTCGTTTGCCCGAATTCGGGTATCCAGTAATCGGTATAATCATTTGCATAAATATTCCCGTCGTTACTGGCATCTGCAGCCATCATCCCCCATCTTACGGGAGAAGTATCAATTTGCCTGCAACCATTGGCGCCGCCATAAACCTGTCCGCTGCCGGTGGAGTAATCATAGGCATAGGTTCCGCTGCTGTTCATACCTGCAACATTTGCGGCAATGATTGGCATGTGATTCCGGTGCCAGATCACGGGAAACAGGTTCTGTGTAAGGGTAACATTGTAAAAGTTCACCGCGCTGACGCCGTCGAGATCCACAACGGTGCCGTTATTCAATAAGAAAGCAGCCCTTCTGGCCAGGGCGGTTGTTGCATGGGCCGGAACATCCGCCTGTCTCAATTCTACCAATATCCAGTCAACCACATTGGCAGGAATGGAAGTAACGGATTCGGCGCCGGAATAATTCCAGGGTGATCCGGAATAAGGTTGACTAAGCGGGATCAGATTTGCCGTTTTGAGGGTTGTATTCATGTTATGCGAACCCGTGCTATACGGGCCTTGCAGATAAACGGTAAGACCGCTATTCAGGGCGCCATGCCCCCCTGTAAAAGCCCCGAAACTGGTCAGGCCGTTGGCGCTAAGCGTATGAGTGCCGGTATTGGCTGCGGAATAGGTGGTGAGTGGAGACATCCGGAGACAATACAAATTGGCTTCCGCACTATAGACATCTCCGGACACATATTGGAAAGTGGCGTTACAGCCAACCGAACCGGTGACAGCATTGGTCGTCACTGTCCAGTATCGTCTCAGGTAATCAGTGATCAGGTTGGGATCATTGTATTTTCTTTTCCTCAGGTTTACCCCGGCATATGCGCCGCTTCCGAAAGTTCCGCCGGTGAAATTCAAAGTTACCGGTGTATAATTACCGGTAGTGTCGCCGACCGGGAACAGGAAGGAGCCGGTAGCCGTATATAATTTCCTCAACTGGCCTGTCGAATCGGCAGAAACCATCGCAGTGCCTGAAGGCGTTCCGATCACTTTGGCGGCAGCGCCCAATGTCAGGTTGGACGTTCTCAGCTTAAGCAAGCCGCCGGTTAATTCCAACGTATCAGTTATTGAGTCATTATTCAAAATGGCTACACCAGCGGAATTATTGATGGTCAAATGCTTAAAAATATTGTGTCCGCTGATCGTTTGAGCTGATGTGCCCGAAAAAATAAAAGTTCCGGTGCCGAGGTTGCTTTGTGAACTGTTATTATTCTGAAGGTTCCCTTTGATCACCATGGTACCCTGGTTATTTAACACACCTCCGTTATCGAGAAGCAGATTATCCATGGCTATTATCATTGTTCCCGGGGTAATTTTCATTACGGTAGAATTCAGGATGTGCGTCTCTGCCTGCAGAAAGCCGAAGCCTGTCAAGCTGAAGCACAAAAAAATCAGGGATCGGCATAAATTCAACCGGTTTATTTGTAGAGCAACCCTTTTCATATTAATTGATTTTATTATTTTTTTACGTTCCTGGTGTTACAAAGTTTCAAAAATACTAATGTTTTGACTTATTCAATTTTCACACAAATATACAATTTTTTTTCTGTTTATCCTCTAGTTATCAAGAAGGATTTTCGTGCGCGCAAAAGTGAAAGGCCTGATCGTTAAAATTTCCTGATGCATCGTACATTTAAAAAGTAGATTTTACTCGACCAACCTGAAATATCATAGCCGAAAGCCATGATCCAGGCAGCATTGGCACGCTTGTGATTTCCGGGTTCTTCGCACCTTTCATCTTCTCTTCGTCAGGATCATTGATAATAATGTGATCCCAAAGATAGAGATAATTTAATTTATACATAGTCTAATTTAAAATAAGATGATAAAGATACTATAAAATAAAGCGGTTCCTCTTTTTTTGGTAAATATTTTGGTTAGATCGTGTGGCTATTTCGGCTAATTCTTTTTTTGAGGTGCCGGACTGATTTTTAATAAAATGCCTGTTGGATAGTTTGAAGTTTTTTTCACCGCAAAGACGCCAAGACGCAAAAAAAAATCAAATTTTTGTATCACCTTTTCATTTCAGTCCGATTAATGTATTGAAAATGGTAAGTGCCTTTTTCTCGCAGAGTTTCGCAAAGTTTCTCGCAGAGTTTCGCAGAAATGACTGAAAATGATCTTTCCTATTTGATTCGCGGGGCTGCCTTCAAAGTTCATTCAGCCCTGGGTCCCGGATTATTGGAATCGGTTTATGAAGTTGCTCTCTCCTATGAGCTAAAAACACTAGGCCTTGGGGTTAAAAATCAGGTTGGAATTCCTTTCATCTACGCTGAAATCAGGTTTGATATAGGATTTCGGTTGGATATTATCGTCAATGATAAAGTCATTATTGAGATCAAATCTGTTGAAGCATTGCAGGATGTTCATCATAAACAGTTGCTGACCTATTTGAAGTTGACGAATAAGAAATTAGGACTTCTTATCAATTTCAATATCGTTTCTTTGAAATATGGTATAGTAAGAATAGTCAATAACCTTTAACATCTGCGAAACTCTGCGGTTAACTTTGCGAAACTCTGCGAGAATGGGTTAAAAGTTTCGTCTGATTATGTGAACTATTTCTACCGGCACGTCAAAATAAGATTTAGCATTGTTAATGAAGAATTTGTAATTTTGTATTTATATATTATTATGAATAAAAAAGATTTTTTTATTTATCTGGGGGAAAAAGGAACTGAAAGAATAAGGTTTCGGTTTAGAACTGATAAAGGGGAGATTATTGATTTGATTATCCAATTTGAAATTATGATTCGGGATAAATGGTATTCTGTGGTGAGGTATGATTGCTCACATGGATTTTTTCACAGAGATATTCTTTCTCCTGACGGAACCAAAGAAAAGAAAGTAATAGATGTACCTGATTTAAAATATGCCCTGTCATTTGCCCGTCAGGATATAGAGGATCGGTGGGAATGGTATAAAGAACAATATATAAAGAAAATCAGATTATGACAAATAAGGAAAAAATTAAAAGAGACATGTCACTTGCATTTGATTTTGCCCAGAAAATCATAGAATCCCCGGAAATGCTGAATGACATACCTGACAATACAACCCTTCGGTTTATAAGTACTGATCAGGGAATAAAAGAAAAAACCAAAGACCGGGTTAAAAGAAAATATATCCGGGTTGTTAATCAGTTTGAAATACTTTGACCTCAGGCTAAAGTCTTCAGTTTACAGGCTTCAGCAGTTCGCAGTTCGCAGTTGGCAGCTTGCCTGCCGTAGGCAGGTTCGCAGTCAGCAGTTCCCAATTCCCACACTCACACATCGAGTATCCAGAATCCAGAATCCAGCATCCAGCATCCAGTATCCAGTATCCAGCATCCAGCATCCAGTATCCAGTATCCAGCATCCAGCATCCAGCATCCAGCATCCAGCATCTTATTTTCTATCCTCTTATAAAATTTTTCTTCTTTTAATGTATTACCTTTTATGAAAAAGTGGATTAATGTAAAAAATATTATGGAACAAAACACACAACTGGAAACTGAGAAAATCGTCTCTTACATTTATCTTATCCGGGGAAAAAAAGTAATCATGGACTTCACACTTGCTCAATTATATGAAGTAGAGGTGAGGATACTGAAAAGAGCGGTAAGAAGAAATCTTCAAAGATTCCCCGGGGATTTTATGTTCGAATTGACGAAAGCAGAATACGATTCTTTAAGATCCAATTTTGGGATGTTAAAGCGGGGAATGCATGCAAAATTTCTACCGTTTGCTTTCACGGAACAAGGTGTTGCCATGCTTTCCGGCATTCTTAATTCTCCGGGAGCAATCCTTGTGAATATTGCAATCATGCGGGCATTTGTTCAGATCAGGCGATTTCTGGAATCCAACAAAGAACTGGCCCGAAAAATCGAAGAACTGGAAAAAGCAGTTTCGGGGCATGATGAAAAGATCCACTTGATTTTTTCTGCTATTAAGCAACTGATGGAAAAAAAAGAGAATCCTCCAATTTACAAACAGGTTGGGTTTAAGCTACCAGGGAAATCCATTTAATTTTAGCTTTCCTGATCTGTTGATTATCCGCTATCTGGTATCCTATTTCAGGCAGGTACACAAATCCCACACACATCCAGTATCCAGCATCCAGCATCCAGTATCCAGCATCCAGCATCCAGCATCCAGCATCCAGCATCCAGCATCCAGCATCCAGCATCCAGCATCCAGCATCTTTTTTTCCACCAGTCACCGATCATCGATCACCGGTTCACCCTCTCACCTTAATGCCCTTCACCTTGTCGTCCTTCGTTAATCAGAGGAAGAAAAAGTTAAAAGTGATATAATGTTTCTAATCGCTAAAAAAGCGTTATATTTGCGATTGAAACCGACAAAACTATGATAGAAAGAGCCATCAAGCTACATATTTCTGATAAGTTTGGTAAAGGGAAAGCCATTTTACTTTTCGGTCCAAGGCAAACAGGAAAAACAACCCTGCTGCATCAGATACTCGATGAAAAGCAGGACGTTATGTGGCTTAACGGCGATGAAGCCGATGTACAACATTTATTCGAAAACGCTTCTTCAACAAGGCTGAAATCGGTATTTGGAGAAAGTAAAACCATTATCATCGACGAAGCCCAACGAATTGTAAATATCGGTCTGAAACTGAAACTGATCACCGATCAGCTTAAAGATATACAACTGATTGCCACAGGATCATCGGCATTTGAACTGGCAAACAGGACACAGGAGCCCCTCACCGGAAGAAAATGGGAATATTTCCTTTATCCTCTTTCGTTTGGTGAAATGGTTGTACACCATGGCTTGCTCCAGGAAAAGCGGATGATACCCCAACGGCTTGTTTATGGATGCTACCCTGAAATAGTTAACAATCCGGGAAAAGAGAAAGAAATACTTAAGCAAATCACCGACAGCTTTCTATACAAGGATATATTAATGATCGAAGGCCTGAAAAAACCCGCTAAACTTATCTCCCTATTACAAGCTCTGGCTTTTCAAACCGGCAACGAAGTATCGTATAATGAGCTTGGCCGGACGACAGGCCTTGATAACCAGACGGTAGAAAGATATATCGACCTGCTTGAAAAAACTTATGTTATCTTTCGTGTGGGGGCCTTAAGCAGGAATCTGCGAAAAGAACTTAAGCGAGGCCGGAAAATATATTTTTATGATAACGGCGTGCGCAACGCCATTATAGTCCAGTTTAGTCCCATTGAATTGAGGCCCGACAGGGGAACTTTATGGGAAAATTATCTGATGGCAGAACGGCGTAAATACATTGAGTACAAAGGGATGTGGGTAAATTCCTACTTCTGGCGTACACAGGACCAACAGGAAATTGATTATATAGAAGAACATGATGGCAGCTTCCTCGCCTGGGAGTTTAAATGGAATCCCGAAGCAAGGGCACGTTTATCAAAAACATTCGAAAATGCCTATCCCAATTCGGTTTTTAAATTGATAACTCCCCTTAACATTGAAGATTTCCTGACAGATAGCAATAGCTGATTCTCCTATTTACCATTCCACCATTCCGCCATTCCACTCGTCGGCAGTCAGCAGTCAGCAGTCAGCAGTCCACAATAGGCACCAGGCACCAGGCAATAGCAAATATCCAGTATCCAGTATCCAGTATCCAGTATCCAGTATCCAGTATCCAGTATCCAGCATCCAGCATCCAGCATCCAGCATCCAGTATCCAGCATCCAGCATCCAGCATCCAGCATCCAGCATCCAGCATCTGTTTTTTAACTCACCACCTCACCAGTTCATTTACCTTCCTCCCCTTTTCATTTATAAACTTTTCCTCTTTGTCTATTGATCAACGATAAGGAAAAAATTGATATTAGTTTTAGCTCCAAGTTCTAAAAGAGGCGTCTTTTGGAACATCAATAGTTCAATTTGCGTTAATTCATGAAAGAGGTCGTTTCCCAGATACTTGATACTGGATGCTGGATGCTGGATACTCGATGCTCGATACCCGATACTCGATACTCGATATTCAAAATTCAAAATTCAACACTCAATCCCCAATCCCCACACTCACACATCCAGCATCCAGTATCCAGCATCCAGCATCCAGCATCTTATAGTTAAAGCTTAATATTTAATTGAATGAATATACATCTACTAAAAAATAATCTTACCAAACAGCTCGCAGGCCCCTTCAAACCTGGCTGTTCTGCCGTTTTACTGGTGCGCGGGCCATAGTGCTATGCCTGGATAAATGATACATTCATCTATATATATAATCCACAAAAAATTAACCAAACAAATGACAATTAAATTTAAAACAAAAGATCATGAAAAAATTTGTCCTTTTAATTATTGCGTTGCTCTTTGTAACGCTCGGTGCATTGGCTTATCCGATTCAAATTGGCACAAATCACCATGGCCACCAGCAAATGGGCGCCAATGAACTGAATGTCGGTAATAATGGTGGGGGGCCTGACAATTATGCTTCTCCAAATAATTTCAACAATCCTAACTATTACTATGCTGCTATAAAAACAGCGCTATCCGGAGTGGTTTACAGGCAAGCCGGTTTAAGTCCCAATGGTCAAAAAATCGTTGCATCTAAAGAATATCCTGAGGGCTCCTATGATCGTTGGGAAATTGTCCTTATGAATGCTGATGGTACTAATGAAATAACTATCTCAGCAGGTAATTCAGGCGAAGGTGACATTGAAGGCTACGAGAATCCTTTCTGGAGCGATAATGGCTCTGCTATAGGATATTCAGAAGTGCATATTGCCAACCCGAACAAGATTGTTAAATATGTGGTTTCCGGCAGCACAACCAGTTATATTTACGAACCGGTTGCACCACTAAGTGCAACCAATGCTGATTTCTTAGGTAACAGCACGACCTCAATTGTATTTTGGGATGTAGTAGATGATATCGCAGATCTCTTCATTTGGGATGGTACTACTCGTACTAATATAACGAATTCTACCGATTACAAAGAATATGAACCCGTTTCGAACAGTGACGGAACTGTAATCCTTTATTGGTCAGGTGAAACTACATCTGAGCCCATTAACACCACACATACCCTTACCAACATTTCCGGTGTTTGGACAAAAGACGCTTATGGGTTCGCACCGATTACAGATAGCTACTGGCCTTATTGGTCAACAAGGGCCGATAACTATATTGGTGTTACTGTAGCCTCTTCAATAGATGTACATATTCATAACATTAACGGCTCTTTTGCTTTTGATCTTACCGGTCCAGGTTACTCAGGAGGAGCTGGTCAGAAGAATTTCTTTGGAACGGGGTTTGAAGGACCAAATGGTGAAATGCTTATGACCTCCAACGCAGGCCGTACTGACCCGGGCAGGGATATCGTATTTGCTGCACCACGTAATAATTTATATGTGAATGCTGTAACCGGTAATGATCTCTTTCCGGGGACCTTGTATGCACCTTTTGCTACCATTCAAAAAGCAGTAACGGAAGCCATTGCAGGCGGAACAATAAATGTGGCTACAGGGACGTATCCAGAGCAGGTAGAGATCAGCATACCTTTGACTTTGAGTGGAGCTGGAATAAACAGCACGACCATCCAGTCTCCTGACGTGTTAACCGCGTCGTTCACAAACAATTACAGTGTCAACATGAAGCCGATTGTTTATGTACATAATACGAGCGGTGTGACCATCCAGAACCTAACGGTGGACGGCAACCATAAAGGTAATGCAAACACCACTTTCGTGGGTATAGCCTATTACGATGCCGGCGGAACTATCAACACGGTAGAGGTGAAGAATGTCGAGAATTCGTCGTTCGCCGGATCCAACAGCTACGGTATTTATGCGGATGCATTCGATGCCAACAATCGCAACCTGGAAATCACCGGTTGCAATGTCCACGACTTCCAGAAGAACGGCATTACGATGGAAGACGTTAACCTAACAGCTAACATCCACGGGAACACCGTGACGGGCGTGGGGTCAACGAATGTCATAGCTCAGAACGGCATAGAGGTGGCTGACGGAGCTCAGGCATCCATTGTCAGCAACACGGTCAGTAACTTTATTTACACAGGAGGAGGAAACTGGACTACCACCGGCATTCTCGGTTTCAGTGCCGGGGGCACATTGACCATCACGAGCAACATTCTTACCAACAATGAATTGGGGATCTATGCCGACAAACCCGCCTCCATCATAAGCAATAGCGTTACCGCCGGCGCCCAAGGAAATGCTTATGCCATTGACGCAGCCAGCGACAATAGAAACAACAACTCCGACGTGGAACTCAATACAATTACCAACTACCAGATAGGAATCATAGTTAGTAATTTGTATTCAGTAGGACCAGCCGCTACGGTTTCAGGAAACACGATTACGGGAAACGGCAGCTCCTCCGAACTCATAGTTGTCCAGGGCCCGGCGACAATTAACGGCAATACGGCCACCACTACAGATAACTCTGGCGTAGGAATCATAATTAGTGCCGCAGCCTTACAGACAATAACCGTTACGAACAATCTCCTTTCTGGGAACCCCGGCGCCTTCGGCACTTGTGCGCTATGTGTTGACAACACGCCTGCCTCGGCAACTATAATCCTCGGCGGCAACCGTTATGCGACCAATTGGGACCTTTATATCCAATTGAGTTATAATTATAATTCAACGGTCAATCTTAACGCTACCGGCGAGTACTTCGATGCTACCTATTCCGGCGGCACAGTCACCGGCGGAACTTTGGCCAGCACAGGCACGCTCGCACAACAGTTCGGCTTTGCCAACAAGATCGTCGACGTCATCAACGTCTCCGGCATGGGCTTTGTCCTCACCAAGGCGAACAACGTTTACATTTCATCCAAGACGTTTTCGAGTATGTGGTTAGGCTTTACTGCCCCCCCGAGTATCCAGCGCGGTATTAATGCGGCATCTTCTGGTTGGACAGTTCATGTGCCAGTACCAGCATTGCCAGCAACAACATTTAGCGGGAATGTCAATGTTCCCACGGCAATAACCCTTTCCGGACCTGAAACGGGTATTGTAAATATTACCGGCACTATGACGTTAACGAGCGGAAGTGTGCTGGGCATGGATATCAACGGCACTACTGCGGGTACAAATTACGACCAGTTTAATCCAAGTAGTACTGTAACTTTGGGTGGTGCAACGCTATCACTTAACTTAGGTTACACTCCGGCTTGCGGTGACCAGATCACCCTGATACATGGCTCAAGTGCTATTGTCGGACAATTTGCACAAGGGAATTCGATTACTGTCGGAGGATACACATTCAATATCAATTATGCCGGCGGGACCAATCATTTCGATGTGGTATTAACTTCAAACAGTTCAAACCTGATTCATAATGTTACACAGGGCACTTATTACTGTACCATACAGGCTGCCATTAATGCGGCTAATCCTTTAAATGTGATTAACGTGGCTGCAGGAACATATGCTGAGCAGTTGACCATTGCCAAAGCACTCACGCTTAATGGCGCTGATGGCGCAATTCTTAACGGAACAAGCTTGGACGCACAAGCCATTGGGGTTCAGATCCAATCCGGGAACGTTACTTTTAATAATTTTACCGTAACTAATTATAAAGCCAATGGAATTATTTGCGGTTATGAAAATGTTCCACCAGGCAATTTGCCAAATATTCATATTACAAATTGCCATATTTCCAATATACAGCCAGGCTATTCGTGGGGATTTGGAATTTATGTCGGTTATGAGTCAGAAGGCTTTAGATATAGTCCTCCCGATTTGACAACCCAATTGGATTATTCCGGGCTGCTTATTGAAAACAATGAAATAACCAACACATATAGCTCGGCTTTGGTTCTCCAATCCATCACTGGTACACCGGGGACACTTCAAATCATTAACAACAACATTCATGGTAATACCACGAATGATGGCATCTGGATAGATTGTGCAACGAATCTTACAATTACGAACAATCTTATTGAAAATAATGAATGGGGTATTGAAAATACTTCTTATGGTGATTCTTATAATGGGTCAACCTACAACTGGACGCCGCATTTAAATGGGCAGTATGGTCCTAAAAACAATTCTATTACAGGAAATACAATAGAAAATAATCAGCTTGACGGTGTGTCAATACATGATGGCTGGCCTGGTACTTATCATGTAAATCAAAATAAGATAACAGGAAATACACTTGATGCCAGAAATTATCTTTCTGTAGCATTTGACGCCACCTGCAACTGGTGGGGCACAGCAGTCTCATCTCAGATTGCACCTAAAATCGGTGGTAAAGTGACCTTTATTCCCTTCTATACTACATCAAGCGGTCCTTGTGATGGCTATCCAAAACCAGCCACAACCATTCAACCTCCAACAGCAGTTTCTTGCACTTCCTATGATGTTGATGTAAAGGTTCAGGATTTTACAAATGTTGGCGCCATTTCGCTCGTATTAAATTTTGATCCTTCGTTTTTTGCATACCGGACGCAAGGTGTTACTCTAAATCCTATATTCCAGACAGCCCCGGGTTTGACCTTTACAAATTTAAACAATCCCGGTCAATTCAGAATGAGTTATTATGATGACAATAGCGGAATAACCCTTAGTGATAATACCATTTTATTTACCTTGCATTTTACATTACTTCCAAATAATTCCGGGTCAACTACTTTGCAATGGAGCACGGCACAAGGAGATTGCGAATATGCAGCACCAGGGGGAGATCCAATATACGTTAGCACCTTCGTAAACAAAACATGGACAATTCCCGCTCTTCTTACTGCATCAATTACTCCTAACCCTGCTGACATTTGCTCAGGATATCCTCTTAGCTTAAACGGTAACCCTGGTGGAGGTACACCACCTTACACTCATCTTTGGACAGGAAATGGCGCAGCACATTTGGACTATACAAATGTGTCAAATCCTGTATTTAATGGTTGTACACCAGGGACCTATAGCTTAACCTATCAAGTCACTGATTTCAATGGATGTACAATTTCTGTTAACGGAAGTGTAACAGTATTTGATCCCACTCCGAGCATGACATGTCCGGCACCTATAACAGTATGCGGTTCGCAGACTATTGACTGGACCTCATGCTCACAGGACATTAATATGCTTACTTGCACAAGTCCTCCAACAGCAACTGGTGGCTATTGGGTAGATAATGGACCATGGGTATGGCAAGAGTTCCAGCCTACTAAAACCGGAATTTTGCGGAGTGTAACCATCGGTTTATTAAACGAAGAGACATTTATCCTGCATCTCGCAATTTATCCCGGATTGGGTATCTGCACTCAACCGCATCCTAACTCATGCCCATTGTTTGAGTACGATTATCTTCTTACAAATCCAAATGGTATCTATACCTTGCAAATCCCACAAGCCCTGGCGCCTTATATGCAAGCCGGGATGCAATATACAATGTGCCTTTCAGGAGCAGTTGACCATACATCTCAAACGGACTATACCCATGGATGGTGGATGGCTTCTGGTACCTGTACAGGTCAAGGTACAAAAATTATTTTACCTGGTGACGAATATTATGGGTATGCTCCAGACGCACAATGGCCTGCCGGATGCGATAATACATATTGTATAGCCTTCAATACAGAAGTATGCCAGATTTCAGGATTGTCAATAGTATCTAATTGTGGCTCTGGCTGCACATGTCCCACTGATCCTTATATCACAAGCCTGGTTGCCAATCCTGCTCCGGGATCTACCTTCCCTGTAGGTACAACTCAGGTTACCTATACAGCTACAACCCTTGCAGGATCAACTGCAACATGTACTTTTGACGTGACGGTCAATCCGTTGCCGATAGCTTCGATATCCTATACTGGAACTCCGTATTGTTCAAATGGAGGAACTGCCCATGTAACCCTTACGGGGAGTAATAATGCAGGAGGTACATACAGTGCTACACCTTCCGGATTACTCCATCTCTCTGGTTCAACCGGAGATATAGATCTGGGATTAAGTACACCAGGCACTTATACGGTTTCGTATACTATACCCGCAGCAGGCGGATGTGATGAAGTCAGTGCCACAACGACCATCCATGTGGATGCCGTACCGACAGGAGTCGATGCAGGGACCTACGGACCAGTATGCCAGAGTTTAGCCTATGTTTTGCTGACAGGTAGCGGAGGTCCGGGTACAGGCGTATTCACCGGAACCGGAGTAGAGTATGTGAGTGGAAGCTATTACTTTATACCGACCGGTTTGGCAGGCGATTACCTGATAACCTATACGGTAACCAACGGAGTATGTGCATCAGTC
>CAIYUC010000142.1 GCA_903929315.1 uncultured Bacteroidales bacterium | reverse complement strand
GATATATCATCGTTTTCTGAGTTTTTTATCGAGCAACGATTTGAAAATGGTTTTTCCGTTCTTTGTTCAAAATTACCAGAATGAACCAAGGAAAGATGATCTTTTCGCAACTGATGGAGTTTACCTCTTATCACACCTTCAAGTATTGTGTCCGAACGTACAACGGTGATTATAACAACAAAGGATTGACTTGCTGGAAACAATTTCTCTGTATGGCATTCGGGCAACTAACCCATAGAGAAAGCCTTTCTGATACAGCACTCTGTCTGAGTCTCCATAAGGATAAACTTTATCATTTGGGAATTGGTAGAGCATTTGACAAATCTACCATTGCAAGAGCCAATGAGAATAGAAATTGGCGAATATTCCAAGATTTTGCGCTTAAACTTATCGAGAAGGCCCGAGTATTATGCGAGGATGACAATCTGTTGGATTTAAAACTCAAAGGCAGCATTTATGCTCTTGATGCCACTGTCATTGATCTGTGTCTTAATGTGTTTTGGTGGGCAAAATTTCGCTCAACCAAGGCAGCATTAAAACTTCATACAATACTTGATCTGAAAACAGCGATACCAGAGTATATATTTATCACCGACGGATCCGTTCACGAGGTTAGAACATTGGACTATTTTTCACTTCCTGCTGGAAGTTACCTGGTAATGGATAAAGCATACATCGATTTCGCACGGCTTAGTAAAATTGCAGGTGAAAGAACAAACTTTGTAGTCAGAGCAAAAGATAATATGAAATACCGAGTGATTGCCAGACGTAAAATAGATAAAAAGAAAGGATAATTTGCGATCAAACCATTGTCCTTACTAGTCCTGCAACTTCAAAAAAGTATCCAAAAAGATTGAGAAGAATTCGATATTTTGACAGTGAAACTGGGAACACAATTGTTTTCCTTACTAATAATTTCAAATTAGCTGCTCTCACAATCGCTGCTTTATATAAGAATCGCTGGGGAATTGAGCTGTTTTTCAAATGGATAAAACAACATCTTAAAATTCAAACATTTTGGGGACAAAGTGAAAACGCAGTAAGGACGCAGGTTTGGATTGCAATATCGACTTACGTGCTTGTTGTTATTGCTAAAAAACAATTAAAGTTAACACAGACATTGTATGAAATCCTGCAACTGATAAGCCTTTCAGCACTTGATCGTACACCAATAAAAAAGCTCTTTTTAAATGAAGATAAACAAGATGTCAAAGAACAAAATTATAATCAATTGATATTGTTGTAACTATAACGCAACGCTAGTGATATTTGATTATAAAATATTTGAACCATGCCAGGAAATCAAAATCCCCCCAGCCATGAAAATAACACTCAAGGCAATAGCGATAATAGTACCGAAAAAATTTCTGCTTATGAAAAATCCATTTTTATCCTTATCAATGAAATAAAGGACTATATCACTAAACAAAATACCAGACAGGAGGAAGCAAATGACACTAATCAAAAAATACTTTTTGAATTGATTAAACGTGGAAAAAAGAAAAATATGGACAAGACTTTTATCCACCTAATTTCATTACAAAAAAAGTTGAAAGTCAATTTGGGGCACCATTGATACCCTCTGGCGATGAATATGAAATAAGGATGAATAAAAAAGATAAATTGGGTGATAGTTTGGTTATTACGAAAGAAATGCTTGATGCAATTAATAGCGGAAGTAGTTATCTTTTGTTTGCTATCAAAATGACCTATGATCAGCATATTGGAATAGACACAGTTTTTTACACAACTATGGTTTGCTTGTTTTATAATATTGAAATAAAGAGGTTTGGTTTTTATCCCCGCTTTAACAGTGATACTTGGTACAAAAAAGGAGGTAGTAAACATAAAAAACAAAGTCTATCCTAATAATTGGGTTTGTTTTAGATATAGTTCCCTGTTTTATTTTCTGCATTTTGCCTTTTGCCTTTTGAATTTTGAATTCTGAATGAATGAATTATATCCGTTTTATCGGGATGCCGATTGTTACAATGGTACCCTTATCTTCCTCATCGGGATAGAGATCCTGGATTGATAATTTCAGATGGGTATTATTCAGTGTATTATACAGGTTCAACCTTTCCCTGACGACCTCGATCCCTTTTGATACCCTGGATTTCTTTTTCCTGCCTGCGGAGGATTTCTTCCACCCTATTCCATTATCCGTGATCGTGCATTCAACATACCCTTTATGTGGTTTCCCAAAATCAATGGTCAGCAGACCCTGTCTGCTTTTCAACAAAGGGAATCCATGCTTGATTACATTTTCCACAAATGATCCGATCATCAAAGGTGCAACCATATAATTTTCGACATCTATTGAACCGGTATTGATCACATACTCAAAATTCAAATTCGTTCTCAACTTCTCTATGCGTAAATATTCATGTATAAGCTCGATATCTTCAGAGAACGGGATATACTCTTCTCCGCTAAAATCAATCATTCTTCTCATCATCTGGGATAATTGGTAGATGTATTCATTTGCAATCCCCTGGTTGGCATCAGGAATGAATGACTCAATGACAGACAGGGAATTTGAAATAAAATGAGGATTAATTTTGCCCTGGAGTGTAATCAGTCTGAGTTGGGCCAGTTTTTGCTCATTACGTATTTTGATGTCCCGGAAAAATAAATAGGTTATCCCTGCGAGCAGCAGGAAAAAAAGAAGGATCGCTGCATACCAGAACCAGGTATATTCAAAGAGAGCGGGTGTAATAGTAAAATAAAGGACATTGGAATTGAGCCAGGTACCCTGCTTTCCTGTGAATTCTAATTGAAAGACGTAGTTTCCGGGTTTAAGCCCATATAAATTTACATACCTGGAATTGCCATCGAGCATGTTCCAATCATCAGATAACCCTAATAGGCGGTAGCGGAAATGGTTTTGTCCGGCAGTGAAATAATCAATACAGGAGAATTTCACTGTGACGTTTTTGGTCCCTTTCCCCAGGATAAAATGCTGATTATGATATACCGGTAACAACAATTGACGGGATCGCGGCTCGACAATCAAATCCGTAAGGATAACGGAAGGATCCGCCCGTGTGCGATAGTGTAAAAGTGAATCCGGGTAAAAAGAGACCACACCCCCCATTCCCCCGAAAAACATTTCGCCTGTTCCTGAAAGAAACGAAGCATCCGCATTGAATTCCTTTATTTTCAAGCCATCATCTTCCTGAAAATCCACATATTGATCCGTAGTGGGGTTAAACATTGAAATTCCCTGGTTTGTGCTGATCCATAGATTCCTTTTCCTGTCTTTCAGGATGCTATAGGTGGTATTATTTAACAACCCGTTCCGGGTAGTATAACTGATACTTTGATGAGATATCCGGTTAAATCTGCAGATCCCGCCTCCTAATAAGGCAAGCCAGAGGGAGTTTGGACCATCTTCGCAGATATATTCAATATTGTAAAAGCCATTCCCGACAGTTAAAACTTCCCTGAGTTGCAGGTTTTCATTGAAATGCAGAAGCTTCCCGCTGGCTCCAAACCATAAATCATGGTTTTGGTCAACACAGGCTGAATAGATATCCATCCCGGGATCTGTTTTGTAGGCATGAAGGATCTTATTGTTAACCGGGTTGAGAATACAAATGGTACCCGATCCTGACAGCAGGATTGTTTTATCGGGTAAGATCAGTATGTGTTTAAATGAGTTCATCATTGCAAACCCGGGATCATCGGGCGGATCGGGGGAAAAGGCTTGGAATTGTTTCTGGCCGGCCTTACGCTTCATCAATAATCTGCCATAATAACCAACCCAGATATTATGGTCTTTATCTTCCACAATAGCCCGCGGATGCCGGCCCAATTTACTCATTGCAGGAGTGAGTAAATTTTCTTTACAGGTCGTTCCGTCCGGCAGGATCTTCAGGAGATAATTATTATTTTTTGTTCCAACCCAAAGATTTTCATGGGAATCCTTAAGGATTGAAAAAACTGCAGTTTCTTCATTCTGACCAGGACCACCGGTCGCATAAAATTGAAAATATTCTTTCGAAAAGATGATCTCGTGCAAGCCTGTGCCTTCCTCGCTTCGATCCATGCTTCCAAACCAAACAATACCATCCTTGTCTACAAAAAATGATTCCACAAATGACTCAGATTCATTCTGGAAAGAAAAAATTTTCTTCGTGTTTGGGTTATAATAAAAAAGTCCTTTGCCCAATACTGACCAAACCATGTTATGGGTTTCAGGGAAATCTGAGATGGAAGGTTTGTCATGGGCATATTCCTGAAAAAAATCATTGTCATTTTCTTTCACGTATAATCCGGTGTTCGAGGTTATCCATATCCTTTTGGATCCGGAATTGAACACGTGAAATTGAAATGCATAATTACTTATATTGACATCAGGTACCGGAACCCTGTAACTATTTTGTATGATGACATGGTACTTTCCACCAGATCCGGCAGGTTGAATAGTTCCCTGATACAGTTTTTTTGTACTTCCCACAAAAAACCACAGATTATTTTGTTGATCAATTGATATCTGCGCTATTTCAAAGTGATCCGCTTTTGTATTGGGATCCACCAACTCAACGGCATCAAACCGTTTTGTGACCGGATTGAATCGCTCCAACCCATGATCACCCCACACATACAAGCAACTGTCCTTGTCTGTTGCAATGGAATAAGCCTGATCCGACCTCATGTAGTGCGCTGAAGCAACTGAATAGGTAATGAACAGATCCTTATTCCGGTCATATGCACAAAGATGTTTTGCAATAACCCAAACAGTATTGTCTTTATCGATGGCTAAATCATGGATCTCGAAGTAAGGCAGTGTTGTTGAATCACCGGGCACATGGTAAAATTTTCTGAACTCAAGGCCATCAAAGCATGCCAACCCATCCCATGTTGCAACCCACAGAAATCCATATTGATCCTGTGCTATTTCCCGTACCTGGTTATGAGGAAGACCATTTTCGGTTGTATATGTTTTTACTTTGAAATCGGCTGGCTGAGGGAATACCGGAAACGAATAAGTTAAAAAAACAAAAAATGAAATGATCACTTTAATTGTGCGATTCATACCCGATGGCAGCTAAACTTTAGTGTCTGAAATTCTTTTTTATTTGTACATCAATAGGGTAATATCATGTATGAATTGCCCGAAATGGCAATGCAAACGGTATTCCAGAAAAGGCAGTCAGGGGTAAATTAAATCATTACATTCAGTTAATTGACTGAATGTATGCATATTAAAAAAATTGTTTTTTTTAGAAGATCCAATTTTTCAGGAAGTTATAAGGGTAATTTCATGAATATTCATAATAAAACCGCACATATGTGCGGTTTTATTATGAATGCTTTTTGAAGTACGAAATATTTACTCTTCTATTCTACTTATTGTGATGTCGTACTTTTTCATTTTTCTGATGAGGGCATCGCGGGTTATCCCAAGCGCATCAGCTGCTGCTTTTTGATTGTATTTGCAGTTTTTAAGCGCCTTTCGAATCAAATCGATTTCATGTGTTTTCAGATTGATCGAACCGCCATTTTGTTCAGTTGAAAAAGTTTGCCGTGCTGTTACCGGGAAGTCATTTATCCCGAGTGAATTGCCTTTGCAAAGGATAATGGCTCTTTCAGCCATATTTTTCAATTCCCTTACATTACCCGGGAAATCATATTTTATCAGGATATCAATAGCTTCCTTATCAATATGAAGGTTAGGTTTATTGAATTTCAGTGCATAGACTTCAACAAAATGGATCATCAGGGGTTTGATGTCTTCCGGTCTTTCCCTGAGCGGTGGGATGTGTATATGGAAGGTATTGAGCCGGTGAAGCAGATCGAGCCTGATCTTTTTTTCCTCCACCCCTTTTTCAAGTTCATGATTTGTTGATGCAATGATCCTGAAATCGGTATGGATCTGTCTTGTATCGCCCACCCTGATAATCACTTTTTCTTCAGTGGCACGCAGAATTTTCGCCTGCAGATTCAAAGGCATATCTGCGATTTCGTCAAGAAACAAAGTTCCTCCGTCACACACTTCGAAGAAACCTACTTTATCGTTAATGGCGCCGGTGAACGATCCTTTCTTATGTCCAAAAAACTCGCTTTCGAGCAGTGTCTCTGTAATTGCGCTGCTATTTACGGCACAAAAAATGGAATCTTTCCTTTCACTGGAATAGTGAATGATCCTGGCAATGTTTTCTTTTCCGGTTCCACTTTCACCTGTGATCAGTACATTGGCATCGGGATATTTTGAAGCGATGACAGCGGATTCGAATACCTCCAGTATTTTTGGACTGATCCCGATAAAATGTCTTTCGATTTTTTCTTCGAGGGTTTTTGATATCAATGAGTTCCTTTGTTCCACCTGCTTCAGCCTTCTTTGCATGTGAAGATATTTTTGGGTACGGCCGATGGCGATCTGAATGTCGATGTGCCTGAAAGGTTTGCGCAGATAATCGAAGGCCCCAAGTCGCATGGCCTTGATCACTGTTTCCATATCGCCATGCGCCGAAACGACAATGATTTCCATTTCAGGGTATTGCATCTTCACCTCTTTTAAAATATCCAGACCATTCACACCAGGCAACCTGACATCAAGGATCAGGAGGTCAATTTCACGATCGTTTAAAATTTTCCTTCCTTCCTGGATAGTGTTCGCCTCAAAGGATTCAAAGCCTGATTTCTGAAAAAATTCATACAATTCTTCGGTGAATTGTTTTTCATCATCAAGGATCAGGATTTTAATTTTTTCGTGATTTATCATTATTCATTTATTAAAGAGTGACAAAGTCACAGAGTCACATAGTATTTTCAATCCCGAAAATTATTTTAATTGTTGTTCCCTTCAGGATATTACTCGAGATTTCTATTGTTCCATGCATTTCCCTGATTATCTGGTAAGAAATGGACAATCCAAGTCCGGTACCCTTTCCGACATCCTTTGTTGTATAAAAAGGAAGCATGATGTGCCCGATGTCTTCGTCCCTTATACCAATGCCGTTATCGTTAACTTCCACGATAATATGTTGATCCTTCTGATATGATCTTATTCCAACCACCATTTCAAAATTTTCATTGACTTTTTGACTTTGTGACTCTTTGACTTTATGACTCTTTTCAAGCAGCGCATCTTTGGCATTGGCCAACAGATTAAGAATGACCTCTTCAACTTTATAAGTATCACCAATTATTTCAGGTAACTTTTCCTGGAGGTCCAGGTTCAGACTTATTGCAAGATGCCTGAATTGTTCCGATATCATCGAGACGGCATTTCTGATGCTTGAATTAATATCAAAGCCGGTTAATATGGATTCGTCCTGATTTCTTGAAAAAGCCCTGATGTGGTCGATGATGTTTCTCATCCGGGTTATATTATCAAAAATCTTGTCCGATTTATTTTTAAGGTAATCTTCTTTTATATTTTCGTCTTTGGCAACTTCAGACAAAAGATTATCCAGGATCAGGGATATGGTATTTAATGGCTGGTTGATTTCATGGGCAATACCGGATGCCAATTCGCCCAGTCCGGCCATACGTTCGGAGTGGATCAATCGCTTTTCCGCCAGGACACGGTCGGTTAGGTCTAACCCAAAGCCAGCTACCCTTGTTATATTCCCATCTACATCAGAAACCGGGTAGAAGGAATTAAGAATGGTTCGTCCTGAACGCTCATCTTCAAAACGAATGGGTTCACCGGTTTTAAAGACAGTTTCAATCTTAAGTCTTCGATTTCCTGCAACTTCCGGAGGAAGAATTTTATCCATATTTTTACCGGGTAGCGTCTTTGGGTCTAATCCCAGGTGAATTCCCATACCTTCATTTGCAGTAAGGATAGTTCCTTCACTATCAACAAGAAATATAGCTTCCGTACAGGAATTCATAATTGCCTTTAATTCCCTCTCGCTTTTCTGCAGCGCTTCCTCCGCCTGCTTGCGCTTGGTGATGTTGCGTATAATTGTCATAATTCCGGATGGTTGTCCGCTCAGATCACGCAGGAAGGTAAAGTTGCCTTCGACGAAGACAGTTGAACCATCTTTTCTCACCAGTTCCAACTCCATTATTCGTGTCCGGAGAGGGTCTCTTTCCTTGTCATGCAGCAGTTCATCTTCCAGGGCCTTCATTGCGAATTCAAACGAAGCAGGGGTGTATATTCTCTCCATTGTATTGTTCATGGACTCTTCAAGACTGTATCCCAACAACCGGGTAATGGACGGAGAGATAAAAATGGGATTCACGTCCAACCCGGTCATCCAGATGACATCAGTGGCGTTTTCTGCGAGGAGACGATAGTTCATCTCGTTTTTCTTCAGGGCCACCTCAGATTGAATCCTGGCAATCGTTCCACTGATTTGCGAAGCAATCATTTCAAGCGTGATTTTCGTTCCGGAAAGGAAATTATCTGACGTGCTTGAGGCACAAAAAATAGCGCCTATGCTTTGTCCATCCAGTTCTATGGGTATTATCGCAGATGCCCGGAATCCTTCACTATCCGGAACATCATCAATTTGCTGCCGGATCACGGTATATTGTCCATAGATTGGATGTCCTTCCCTTACAAACCTGGTAAATGAGGACCCGGCATCGAATTGAGAAGTCAGTTTCAGAACATCCTGTGACAGTCCATAATAAGCAGAAAGTTCCAATGCTCCTGTCAGGCTGTTGTAAAAATAGATACTACTGCAATCTATTCCTTCCACCTTATGGATCGTTTCAATTACATAATTTAACGCCACCTTCAGATCGCTGGTCTTATTCAATTTCAG
>CAIYUC010000141.1 GCA_903929315.1 uncultured Bacteroidales bacterium | reverse complement strand
TTTCAATGACTGGGATCGGAAGCATATCCAGATGAGAAAAGGGGAAGACGGGAGCTACTCTGTTACGCTTGAACTAAAAATGGGGAATGAATACCAGTTTCGCTATTTGATAGATGAAACTCAGTGGGAAAATGACAACGAGGCTGATAAGCATGTACCTTCTTCCTATCCAGATTCACAGAACTCAGTTGTTGTGATTTAATTTCGTTCTGGGGAAGGAGATGGAGCTACTTATTATAAAGGAAAACGCCTACCCGAAATTCCACTGATAAGCGTTTACCCATTTAAACCTGATCATTTGAGATCAATCCTTATTGTTCTAATTCTTCTATTTCTTCAATGGTGTATTCTTTAAAACATTATATTGATTTTTCAAAGCCACCAAATTTGATAATATCAATTCTCACCTTTACCATAACAATTTAGCCTTTTTTTTATTATATTGCAGGTTTATTCGGTATACGGCATCTTTTACTGCCTTATCATATGTTCAACCAGTTAAAATAGGTTTGATATGAAAAAAATATTCTACATTTTCGTTTTCTTTTTCCCAATAATGGGATTTGCCCAGCAGAGCTGGTACAAATCTTCACCACTGGATTATATGTGGAAGAATGTTGGAAATATTGGGTTCACAACAGGATGGGCTACTTATACAAGCCTTGCTTTCAGTTTCTCTGATGGTCAGCCTTATGTTGCTTATACTGATAATACAAATTCCAATAAGGCTAACTTAATGAAATTTGACGGAAACGAATGGGTAAATGTGGGAGATTCTAATTTCTCAGCAGGTTCGTGGGCAGCTTATACAAGCCTTGCTTTCAGTCCAAAAGATGGTCAGCCTTATGTTGCATATGAGGACTGTTGTTATGGTGTAGATTCTGGTAAAGCCACAGTGATGAAATTTGATGGAATTAACTGGATCAATGTTGGGAATGCGGGTTTTTCAATAGGGAATGAAGTCGATTATATAAACCTTGCATTCAGCCCATTGGATAGCCTGCCTTATGTGGCTTTTTCAAGTTGGTGGTATTGGTTTAAAGCCACAGTTATGAAATTTAATGGAACAAACTGGGTGAATGTCGGTAATGCAGGTTTCTCAACAGCAGAAGCAGATTGGGTATGCTTTGCTTTCAGTCCATCTGGTGAACCCTATGTGGCATATAAAGATTGGGCACTTATAAATAATTACGTTAGCTATAAGGCTACTGTAATGAAATTTGATGGTACAAGTTGGGTGAATGTTGGAAACGCACGTTTCTCTGACGGTGAAGCTGATAATTTAAGTATTGCCTTCAGCCCATCAGGTCAACCTTATGTGGCTTATGCGGATGATGGGAATTCCGAAAAAGCCACTGTAATGAAATTTGACGGGAGCAATTGGGTGAATGTTGGAAATGCGGGCTTCACACCACACGGGGTTTATACTACAAGTATCGCATTTAGCCCAACAGGCGAACCTTATATTGCATATGAAGATTGGACATATACAGGTAAAGCCATCGTAATGAAATTTGATGGAACGAACTGGGTATATGTAGGATCGCCTACAGGTTTCTCGGCAGGAAACACTGATTTTACAAGCCTTGCGTTCAGCCCGTTTGGACAACCCTATGTTGCATATATGGATTATGCAAATTCCGCTAAAGCAACGGTAATGAGATATGATTCCGTTTTTGCGGGGATTAATGAGCCAAAAGAATCAACCTTTTCGCTGTATCCAAATCCTGCGTTTACTCAGCTAACTATCGAAACATTGCAAACCCAAACCCAAAGCCAATTATCCATAATGAACCTGAACGGTCAGCAGCTTATTACACGCCAACTAACCGAATCCAAAACACAAATTGACATCAGCAATCTGCCCAGCGGGGTTTATTTTGTGCGGTTGACGGGGGAAAGGATGGTGGAAATTGGGAAGATTATTAAGCAGTAATTTTTTACATCATTTTTATATCGTTTACATTTTGAAAAAACTCTTTTACATATTAGCTATTTTCCTTCCATCCATTTTCTACGCTCAACAACCGTGGTACAAATCTTCCCCATTGGATTATATGTGGAAGAATGTTGGAAATGCTGGGTTCTCTTCTGGACAAGCTGGTGTTTTTAGCATCGCCTTTAGTCCATCAGGTCAGCCGTATGTGGCATATATGGATTTTTCGGCTTCCTATAAAGCGACGGTGATGAAATTTGATGGAACCAACTGGGTGACTGTTGGGAATGCAGGGTTCTCTGCTGGAGAGGCTTTTGGGATAAGCCTTTCCTTCAGCCCATCAGCTCAACCTTATGTGGCATATACTGATTCTGCAAATTCTTGGAAAGCAACCGTAATGAAATTTGACGGTAACAACTGGGTAAATATTGGGATTACTGGTTTTTCCGCAGGAGCAGCCGATCATACAAGTCTCGCCTTCAGTCCTTCTGATGGTAAACCTTATGTGGGTTATAGAGATAGTACGAGTTCTTACAAAGCTACAGTAATGACATATGATGGAACCAATTGGGTGAATGTAGGAAATGCAGGTTTCTCAACATCTGTAGCTAATTTCACCAGTCTTGTCTTCAGTCCATCTGATAGTCAGCCCTATGTAGCATTTCAGGATTGGCAAACCAGCAGTGGCAGTGCAACAGTAATGAAATTTGATGGAATCAACTGGGTAAATGTTGGGAATGATCGGTTCTCAGCAGGACAAGCTGCTTTTATAAGCCTCGCTTTCAGTCCATCTGGTCAGCCTTATGTGGGGTTTATCGATAGTCATACTAATCCTCCTTACAAAGCCACTGTAATGAAATTTGATGGTGCCAACTGGGTGAATGTTGGAAATGAAGGATTCTCAGCAGGATATGTTGGTTCTACAAGTCTTGCTTTCAGCCAATCGGGTCAACCCTATATTGCATATGAGGATGGTGGAAATTCAGGCAAAGCTACTGTTATGAAATTTGACGGAACCAATTGGGTGGATTTAGGAAATGAAGGTTTTTCAGATAGTACGGCTTATAGTACATGCCTTGCCATTAGTCAATCTGGTGAACCCTATGTAGCTTATACGGATGTGGGAAATTCTGAAAAAGCCACCGTAATGAAATTCGATTCCGTTTATGTTGGTATCAATGAGCCACAGAAATCACAGTTATTCGTGTATCCTATTCCTGCCATAGATAAAATAACAGTCGAGCTATCACTAACGCCAGCTAACAGCCAACTATCAATTATGAACTTCAACGGGGAAGAGGTTCTAACACGCAGTCTTGAAAAACCCAAAACTCAAATAGACATAAGCAATCTGCCCAGTGGTGTGTACTTTGTAAGGTTAACCAATGATAAGACTACAATAGTTGAGAAATTTTTGAAACAATAATATCGCCCGCATCAATCCACGCCACGGTGGTGATCACAAGGACGGATTCAACGGATTTTTTTCTGAGTGTATATTAATGGCATAGTTTATGCAATTAAAATGATAAATTGGTTCACGTTAAACGTATTGCAATGAAAACGAGATTTTTCATTGGAATGATAGTCTTGTTGATCTGGGGTTGTTCCCCTGTCACGAAATTATCAAAAACCTCAGCTACGTTAACGCAATCAAGTCAGGACAACACCGAATATGAAATCCAGATCATCGACCCCCAGTTCGATCAATGGTACATTCTCAATTATTCCCCAGCAAAAGATTATTCAAAAGAATATTATAGAGGTCAAAACCTTGTTGGCGTGACAAACTGGAATAATTATTACAACTCAGGCCAATACAGCAGGGTTATCGAATCTTTAATTGATTACCGACCTAATATTGATTATGGCATTGAAGTAGACCGCAAACTCTATTGGTACTTCAAGTATATTGAGAGCGAATTTAAAATCCGACTTTTTAACGGTTTCCCAGTCCATTGAACCGAAATTATTAAGTAAAGAAAAGGGTTAAACCATTGGTATGGATAATTTCTTTCAGATTCGGGTGTGACACGCTACAGGGTTTGCGATTGATTACAAGAAAGGGAATTTGGAGGCGGGATCATAGAAGTAGAGGATGAATCATTACTTACTGAATTTGAAAGAAATGATCCAGCACTAAAAATAGGGAACACCTATGAAGTCTACCCGATGTGGGCGATTACAAGATAAAAAGGGGGTCTTAACCTTTAAAACCGCAGCTTTGAACTTTGGATAAAGGTGTTTATTTAAACTATATCTCAATCGCAATATTCACTTTACCACCAAGACCTTTTTCAACAATATCATACAAAGTCTTAAGATTTATATTACTCCCATCATTTTCCACTCTGGAAATATAGGTGCGTTTTTTTGAGATCATTTTTCCCAGTTCTTCTTGGGTCATTTTCTTTGATTCTCTTGCCTGTCGGATTAAAATGCCAATCTTTAAAGTCTCAACTTCTCTTTCAAGTTCATCTCTGCGAAGCGAACCTTTTTTACCATAGACATCATCTTTAATCTGAGTCCATGATTTTATATTTGAATGTTCTTTTCTCATAATTTATCTTTTCTTTTTTCTTCAAAGTATTCCGTCATTAATCGAACTGCATGCGTTATTTCAGACTTGGGTGTCTTTTGTGATTTCTTCTGGAACCCATTTAGAAGAACGACAAGTCTTCCCTCATCGAAAAAGCAAAACACCCTCCAAATATTTGATCCCATAGAATATCTCGTCTCAAAAAGTCCATCAGTTCCTTTAATGTGCTTGAGATACTTCGAAGGTATTACTTGTTGAAATTCAATTATTTCAAGAATTTTATAAATTTTATCCTGAACCTTAGTTGGTTGATTTAGAAGAAATTCCTCAAAATAATGCTTATAGGCAACTATTATCCGAATCTTTTCCAAATCAATTTTTATTTTTACAAAGGTAACTTAAAAGTTACATTTCTGCAAATTTCTTAAAAATTATTTTCCTGCAGATTATGTCTTTAAAGATTGTAAAACTGAAGTGATATCCAAATTATCCTGAATTTTCCATATGGAGTGATGGTGACCATTTATTGGCAGCGAAGGTTCTAATAGGCTGTATCCATTTTTAATAGTTTTAGCCAATTCTTTTCTAAAATCACTGAATAACTCAAGGTGCTGGAGCAAAAAGCCGAGTCGTTTGTTGACCGCTTGTACATTGAATCTTTTCAAATAAGTATAAAGTTTTTCAGTGTTGATCTGTTTTCTGCTTTTGTAAATGGATTTTGAGATTTCTGTAATACCACCAGCGTATCTGGGTATAAACAAACAATCAATGATCGTTTTTTCAAGGTCAGAAAAGCTCACCTTATGGAAATCATCGATCCATTGGTTCTTAAAACCAAAAAAGTGATTTTCGCTGAAGGTGATAAACTCAAACATGACCTTACCTACTTTTTGGACTTTAGGCAGTATCCGTTCAAATAAAACTATCTGCTCAATCTGGGAGGGTTGAATGATTAGTCCATGTAAATCAAGTCCACTGTAGAACCCAATGTAGTATTTCTTTGGTTTTACCATCGCTTGAGCTGTCAGGTGCCAGTTTGGAAAGTAACTGGAGCTATCCCTCTCATATGGAATAACATGATAAAGCCCATCTTTAATTCTCATTAAAAGACCACGAGAGATCATAGAACTTATCAGCTCGATGATGGTTCCCTTTTTACTGTCCGAAAGTATGGATTGAGCGTCACTAACCGTAAAAAACATTTTATTTTGCCGGTTCAGATTACTCAATAATCTTGCGGACTGATATGAAATGGTTTTATTGTTCATGTTGGAAAAAACAGTTATAACCTGATTTAATAAACATAAAACATCACAAAGGTAAGAAACAATTTTATCAACGAAAAAAAAATGATAAATCATGTAATATGTATCAGGTTTAACCTGATAATATTAACATGAAATATAATTTAAATATATGCATTACATGTTGGATAAAAATAAAAACAGTGGTTCCTTACTTTCTGTATGGCTTTTTTACGAGAGTTATGAGGATTCTGTCAAAAATTTCTGACCAGATTTTTCCTTTTTTGAGGAATATTTTAAAAGGATTTCTTGCCTAAAGGCTTCTTTTGATGTGGCTATGGTTAGATACAAAAAAGAGTTTTTGAATTTTATATATAGTATATCCCAGCAATGGAAATATTTCATAAAATTTCATTTTTAGACCCCTTCTAATCGATCTTGGCATTACTGGGAGGGGTTCTTTTTTATCAAACCAATCCTAAAGTTATGGCAGAAAAAATTATCCTTTTTTCATTCCAGATTGAGGAATTTAAAGAAATGATCGGACAAATTGTTGAAGAAAAGCTGAAAGAGTTTTATCGCAAGACTCTACCCACAGCTCCAGTTCAAAAAGAATTTCTCACACGGCTGGAAGTTTGTGAACAGCTTCAAATTAACACAGTCACACTTTGGCGATATACAAGGGACGGAAGGTTAAAGCAACATCGAATCGGGAAAAGACTGATTTTTCGAGCGGAGGATGTACGAGATGCTTTGAAGATCAAGTGAGTTAGATTACACAGCTATTAGATTAAAGTTTAGCGTACTTCTTAAGGTTCTCAGTCTTTTTCTTACCAGCATATCTGTTCATCATAACGGCTTGATTACGCCAACCACCTATTTCAGCAACGGTTTGCGCACCCAAAATCGGGATCATCAACGTTGCAAATGTTTTTCTACTCGTGTGGAAATCAAGAATTTCATACTTAGGTTTTTTATCGTGTTGGGGAGTACTGCCTGACATTCTATACCACAGAAGTTCCTCTGTCCAGCTATCAGGCATATGATCAACAACTTTTCTGAATACTTCTTTCAAATTATCACGAATTTTCTGTTCACTCAAATTATTATCAAAATCAATCCGATTCATAATCTTTTCAGCACTTTTGGACAAGGGGTATTTAAGAAGTGTGCCATCCCTTTTATCTATAATAGCTTTTAGCCATTTCTCACCATTTTTAGGATAAACACTTTTTTTGGTTATCTTACGTACATCGCTTATTCTAAGCCCTGTACAACAACTTAACAGATATAAATCTATAGCATAAATTTCATTTTCAGAAAATTTACCATTTCTAAAATCAAAATTCATAAGTACATCATACTCTTCTTTCGTTAACCAGAATACATTAACATCACTTGGGTTTGCTTTAATGCTCTTACCCAATTTAAACTTATACCAATTACCTTCTATTCTATCCTCTTCACTACGAAGGAACGCTTGCACTGTACACCATCTTTTACCAATTGTACTATTGGCTAAACCAAAGGTGCCTTTATGTATTTTTTTAGTGAGCCAGTAGTCTTTTAATTTCTGCAAGTCCTCTTTAGTTACAATGTCCATCTTAAAATTAGCACCGAGGATTTTTGTTAAATCTTTTTTAACAGTAACAAATAACTTTCTACTGCTTTCTCTAACATCTTGTTTATTAGCCCAAATTTTGAATTCATTAACCAAGATATTATTTGGGATGGAAGCAGTTTGTGGTTTTTGGATACCATAATACATTTTTTTGAGTTCTGATGGGGATGGGTAATTCTTGCCCCTACCGTGTTTTTCCCAATAATCATCCTTCAACGATTCAATATCCGTGAATATGGTCAGTATTTTATCAATCTTTTTATTATCAGGTTCACCATAAATTCGCACCTTACTTTTTTCTGGATTTACAACAAAATCATCTTTATAAACATGAACACCCGTACTAAACTCTACCCGATATGGTTTAACAGTACCGTGGTTGTAAAACACCTGTATTTCTTGTTGACCAATCTTGTTCTTTGCGACTCTTAATCTGAATTGAAGTTTCATCTTTTTAATTTTTAGGTTTCAGACTCAAAGTTACAATAAAAAAATCAAATTTGTCCATATTTTGTCCATATTTTTTAATAAATATCAAAGAATATCAGTATTATCAGGCATTACAAAGTATACAAACGTTATAATTTATTGAAAATCAATACTTTAATTTTATTTTCTCGTATGTGAATGTATAATTTATAAATTTGTAATTCAATCATATACATTTTTTTAGATTATAAATAACATATTAAAAGTAGTCCAGTAGTTCCCACAAAATCCATTACCGCCGCATTTCAAGGGCGGTTTTTTTATGTAATAAAAACGAATGGTATCATTCAGTGAAATCAATTGGTATGAACTCCAGGGTAAGCCCTGAACCCGAATTCCGGGACAAGTCCCGGGGAACCTGCTTACCGGCAGGTAGGTTTACCATGCACCTCATCCCATGCAGGGGGTGTCTAATAAGTTGTAAAGTGGAAGTTTCTCGCTGAGTTTCGCTGATTTAAACGCAGAGTCACGCAAAGTTAAAACTCATGTTATCAACCTTCTGCGAAAATCTGCGAAAATCTGCGATTAATCTGCGGAAATCTG
>CAIYUC010000140.1 GCA_903929315.1 uncultured Bacteroidales bacterium | reverse complement strand
TTCCTCCTGATAATAATGGTTCAGAAAGAGCCATCCGAAATGTCAAGGTGAAAAAAAAATATCCGGACAGTTCAAAATATATAATGCTGCTGAAAACTTTGCCATCCTGAGATCCATTATTGACACTACCATAAAAAATGGCCAAAATGTGTTACAAGCATTGAGTGTCATCGCCGATTATAAAAAAGACTGATTAGTTACAAAAATTTTATTGTTCACATACCAATGTACCACTTTCGGTCAGGACAACTCTCTTATGGAGTCTTAGTCTTTCCTGATCAAGGTAAACTGCATAATTGATGCTGCTGCCGGCAAGGGTCAGTTTCTCAGCCCTGTCACACCTGTGAATAGTTCCAAAATTGGCAGAAATATAATCTTTTACAACCTGGGACATATCAATGAATCTGATCCTTTGCCCCATCATGAGGTAGTTGTTTGCCTGATCAAAAAAGAGTTTAACATCTTCGGGGGGACGTGTCCCTGTTTTCCTGATCATGACTTCAATCACACCGCCGGTCGGACAAATGCTGTCTTTTTCAGCATGCCAGATTTGATAACCCGGATAATTTGTTGTAATGTAGGATTTTATAGCCCCTGGTAATGAGTCTATATTAATCCAGTTACCCGGGCAACCATGACCGGGATGTCCGTGTCCGTGATGAAGTGAGTCACCACCGGGAAAACCTCCACCGTCTCCCAGACAATTACCATTGCCATCGAAAGCCAGTTGCTCTTCAGTGGAAAGTGTCACAATATATGTGGCTTGACTATTGGTTACCCTGGTGGCAGAATAGATCGTCGCATCAGGATAATTATTACTGATATAGTTTGTTACCGTAGCAGGAAGATCCGTTACGTTCACAGATGAGCTCGACACAACACTGCTGGTGCCGGAATTTTCCTTTTTACAGGAAAACAATGCCAGCAGACTAATCAGCATTATTATTTCAATCTTTTTCATAGGTCTTAATTTTTTGAGATGAAATTCATGTTACAAACGTACATTATATTTAAAAAAGTATATAAAATAATAGGTAAATAGTAATTATTTACCGGTGAATAAATTGACAGGTTGATCCCTATGATGCCGGCACTTTTACCGAACTTTTTTCAATAAAAAAAAGCCGGGCATTGCTGCCCGACCATGTTCCATAAGAAAAGGAGGTTATCAAGGCTATTCATGTCTTCCTGAGTTTGGGTAGAGATCGAAGAGAACCATCTGGTTATCATTAAAGTGTAACAGGCGGATGGCAGGTGAGGTGAACAACTCCTGGGCACAGACAAAATGATCACCCGGCCAGGGAATAAGTACAAGGCGTGCTATCCTGATACCGGCTGTCTGGCGGGTTTGTTCCTCAAAATAATAGATTGCAGTCCCGGGGACAAAGAACTGCGGTGGTGCAACCTGACGTCCGTTGGCATCCATTACCTGTACCTGGTAGTTATTGCACAGGTGTATGGAGACCTCAAGATTTATCGTTACCTGGTACTTGACCCTGACGGGCAGGTTTGGTCTGAGGTCCCCGGATTTACCGTTTTGCTTTGCAAAACCTGCGTTTACTCCTGTGAAGATCAGTGCAAGACTGAGAGCTGAGATGATTGTTAATGTTTTCATGGCTTTTGGTTTTTAAGGTTTGTACTCTGTTTTTAATGATACAAATGTACACCCACGGGCATAGGCATTTCAAGAGCTGAAATGCCTGAACTTTACAGCGTTTTTCACGGTTTTTGCCGGGTAATTTTACGATTTTGTCTGCGTATTTTTAGGAGACTATATACGTGTTTGTACTTAGATTACCTGAGTAGTTTAAGCATTAGCACATTAACAATTCAATGTAATGTTATAAACATAATAATACTTAAAACAATGGGAAATCAGGAAAATGTCGGAAAAAAATTTAATGGTTATTGGTTTCCAATAAACAGCCTTGAACCTCCACCTGATAAATATTACCAAGATTTAAGAGAGAGAGAAAAGGGAATAACATTTACTTATTATCCTCTTTATCAAAATCAAGAAAAAGAAAACCAGCCTTTACCTCGGCTTCAGTTAAGGAAAGATCTAGGGGGTAAGAAGGGGTCTCAGTTACCAGAGGAGCTTCGTTCACTCGGGATGGAGCAGTGTATTGAAATGTAGAATAGCAACGACGGGTACCGCTTTCGGCAATATCTACCATCAAATTTCTCGGTGGTATAGCTCTATTATTATTAATCTGTTCAGTATTAATATATTCATAATCGAATACCCTTTCTTCTGTGCCTTCTATTACTTCTATAACATTTAGAGTAACATTAAAATTAACCCATCCTAATCTTGGTGGTTCTGGCAAAGAATAAGAATACTTAAAGATATGTAAAGCATGAGTTTTAACCGACAACGGAATGACCTTGCTTGGTATTACTTCTAACACTCGTACTCCTAAGTTATCTGTTTTCATATTTTTATTGTCAATCATGAGATTTCTGGATAATATATTTATTTTCGCAGTTGTCAAAAGAATGATTATATATCCTTTCACTTTTGTTAATGAAAAATTGGATTTTACAAGTTCCTGATTCTACAACTGACCACGTCCATGTTTTCCTGTGGGTTGTTGTATTTCCATAGTAAACTAATATTTCTCCATCATCAGTAGGGAATACTTGATTAGGTGCACCCCATTGAGAAATAAGCTCCTGTCTTGTACGATTATCCCATGTAGATATAGCTCTTTCTGCCTTACTATAAGTATTACAAGATGATAGTATCGGAATAATAAACACGAAGAAAAGTAAATTTTTTTTCATATCTATGTTTTTTCGTGGCAATACTAATGAATAAATTTAATGAATGCAAGTAAAAATCAATAAAAAAGGGGTCTAAACCCCCTAATCCAAAATCAGTTTAATTGTTAAATAATGTTAATATGGAAATGGCTGGATTTACTTAGAGAAATGGCCTAATGGCTAACTTGGATTTGACAAGTGAATTTTTACTTTGTATCTTCGCAAAATAAAAAAGGGCAATAGTATAGCACTATTCCCTCTAATCTTTTCCCTTTGTAAGCACCTGAGTAAAGATTTGCCCTCCTTAAACTCAGGATGCAAAGATAGTATATTCCTTTATTGATGTCAACTCCTTATGGAGTACCAATAATTACTAATCTTTTCATCGGTTTTCACGGATAGATTAACTTTAATATCAAAACCAATGGAAAAAGAACAGGAAAATGGAGTTAAAGGGAAAAATCAGAAAAAGAAAACTAAACGATCAAAATATAAGTATGTTCCATTATCTACTATAACAAATGATCCACCCATTCCTTTGCATCTTGGTGGTATATGTATTTATACTTTGATACGTACAAAGGAGGACAATCCTTATCGGTAAGTATTTTGTAATTATTAGTTTCTTTATAAACAGCGATAAATAAAGGAATTATAGATTCTTCTGATGTTGTGTTTAAAAAATCTGCAACATAGTTTTCGTAATGATTGAATGGAAATCTATATAAGTCTATTTCTTTATTAACAGGATTAGGGTACAGTCCGTACTCTAATTTTCCATCATCAAGTTTAACAATAAGGAAATTAACACCCATCCATGTTTTTATATATTCACATGATTTCTCCGCACTTAAGTTATCTGGGAAAATTAATACAATTCCGTAGGCATTGGAATCCATTTTGTAAAAATGAATATCAATACATTTAGGCAAAAATTCATTTTTAGGTTCGTTAGATCGAATGATAATTTTCATAATGTAGTGTTTTATCTTTATGGAGTAATCTTCCATCCTCTTTGAAATCTTATGACTTCAAATATTAAGTTCTCCCCTGTATGCTTAAATCTTCCATTTTTGTTAATTGAAAAACGTAATGGTTTTTCCCCACTGACAGAACATAACGTTTTATATTTAGACAGTACGTCTATCATTGACTTGATGGTCTCAGAAACCATCTTGCCATTCGATTTCAGAAACGTATATTTAACCAAATAGGAGTATTGAGCCATCTTCTAATTTATAATATTGTTTTATTTTCTATTCCTACTTCCCAATAAAAGATTCTTCCAAACTCCAAGTCAAGATATCGGATGTAGGGCGACATTTCTATATTATTTTCTTTTATTACAACCCACTCATTATAATACTGATCGTGTTTGTGAGACTTTAGATAAGGACTTTCTGAATATAGATCTTCTGTATAGCTTCCTGAACTATAACGGAACTTATTCCTATCCAAGTGATGTAGTTCGCCTTCAATTACTTTCTCAATATCATGGCTATTTAATTTAACCCTATCAATAAAATCGTGTTTAAAGCAATAAAAACAGGTATAGTTATTCTTGGAAATTAGTCTTTGTTCTGTTAAATTCAGGCAGTATATTTCTCTTTTTTCCTTAAGTAACCCAAGGTTAACTTGGGGTCTGTAAAATAGCGATCCGCTAAATTTTATTTCCTTTATTTTAAGAAGTATCATATATGATGTGGGGTGCTAATCTGAAGTCTTCTTACAATAATACGAATAATATATAAAAAAAAAGAAAAAATTGTTAATAACTTTCTTTGTTTTTAGTTGACAACTACCAACTAAATATTGTATATTTGCAGTATGAAAATGAACTTCAATAGCCTGAAAACGATCAAGAACTTTGCACTACAAAACAGTGTAACACCTTCGTATATCTACAAACTGATAAAAGAGGGAAAAATGAAACCCATTATTATTGATAGTGTTCAGTTTATTGATTTGTCCGTTTATCCTACACTTCCAAAGAAGTGATATATTTTTTTAACTAAACAGTTATAAGTTATAAACTATAAACTAATGAGAAAAATTAAATTACAGATCAGGATTGAAAGAGATGCTAAGGCTGCACTCGAAGTGATGGCTGAAAGAGATCATAGAACTGTTAGTGATTTTATCCGTTATCAATTGGATTTATTAATCGAGTTTGATAGAAAATACAGACAAATAACAAGAAAAACTACAATTCAATACAAAAACTCACATGGCCGCAGAAACACAATTTAAAAACCTTTACGATTTAAGACAGTATTTTAAAAATGAAACTGTTTGCAGGGAATATCTGGAAAGATTCAGATGGGATGGTAATCCGGTTTGTCCGTTCTGTTATTCAGATAAACCGTATAAATTAGGAGACGGGAAAACGTACAAGTGTTCCAACAAGGACTGTAAAAAGAAATTTACAGCCACAGTAGGAACGATCTTTGAGAACACAAAGATTCCCCTGTCTAAATGGTTTGTTGCAATGTATCTGATAACAGCGCATAAAAAAGGGATCAGTTCCTTACAGCTTCACAGGGATATAGGTGTAACACAAAAAACCGCTTGGTTCATTAATCACCGTATACGTGAAATGCTAAAGAAAAACTCCCCTAATTTACTTTCGGGAATGGTAGAAGTTGACGAAACCTATATAGGAGGAAAAGAAACTAATAAGCATGCAAGTAAAAAGGGTCAATCAAAAGGTGAATTTGGCGGTAAAACAGGGGTTATAGGAATACTGGAACGAAACAAAGAGTTAATAGTTGAGATAATGTATAAGGCCGATGCAAAAACCCTTATTCCTACTGTATTGCGTAACGTGGAACAGGATGCAACAGTAGTTACGGACAATTGGACGGGTTATTTTAATCTGAAAAACTTCTACGATCATAAAGTAGTTAGCCATTCAACAGGGGTATATGTTGTAGATGGAATATACCACACAAACACATTGGAAGGTTTTTGGAGCCTATTAAAGCGTGGAATCATAGGAATATATCACAGCGTATCAACGAAGCACCTGGGACGCTATTTGGTTGAATTTTCACAACGCTATCAGACAAGGAAAATCAACGAAGTAGATAGGTTTAATTACTTCCTATCAAAATGTGATGGAAGGTTGAAATATAAGGATTTGATCAAAGATTAGTTAACAAAGGCTTGAATTTATAAACAAGACTATTGACTTTCTGAAAATAGGTTGTATCTTTGCAGACAATAAAAAGAGACCCAAACTGGTCGAAGTTACTTTGTTAATGAGACATTTCAACTTCTTCCATTCATAATGCAGTTAGTTTTTCCCTGCATTATTATTTGAGCCTCCTCGTTGTTATCGGGATGGGAATCGAACCCACACCTAAAAAGTTAGTCCTTCGTCGTGCTTTCCTTTACACCACCCGACATTAGACCTGCTCATAACAGGTCTTTTTTATTTTGCCTTTTGTGCAATCTTATCTAAAAATGACTGTCTAAATTTACCATTTTCAACCCATTCGCTTAATCCCCAAATATTACGAAAATCCATAGAATATTCCGGGAATAGTTGGTTATTGATATTCTTCTTATTCTTTTTGACTAACCTTAGTTGAGTTGAAACATTTTTATTAGTATATTGATTAAATCCCATTTTATTAAGTTCTGCCCTAATTTCACGCACTGACATAGGTACGCCATTTGCCAACATATCTAAAACTCTAGATTCAAATGTTCCACCCTTCCTTATTCCTCGTTTAACTTTATCATTCACCGAGACAGAATCCTGAATTGAAATAGAAAAATCCCCACCTACTGCGCCATTCTTTAATATTTGTAATATTTTGGCGTATTTATCGGCTTGTTGTTGGTGAAGCTCGTACAGTTGTTGTACGTCTCCTAATAAAGTTTCATCTGTTGGTTTAATGGTCATGGCGTTAAAATTTAATAATGCAAATATACGCATTATTTTAAGTGGGGCAAATTAAAGACACAAAAGTTATCAACACTTAGTTAACCCCATTCTAAAATGACGTTAAGAAAGTATACAAAAACACTACATAAAATATACATAATTCTTACAAATATTCAACAAAAATCACGTAGAAAATAGGGAAATAAAATACTAATATTATTTGTCTAATTATCCATACCCTTGCTATCAGGTTTGTTTTTTTAGTATCTTTGAATTATGGAAAAAGAAAAAACCATACCGTTAAAAGAAGGTACGACCTTTGAGGAACTGATGAAGGCTGCCACAAAAGGGAATCCCCCACCCAAACGGAAAGCATCTAAGAAGAAAAAGGAAAAGAAATCTTAAAAAGCCCGTCAATTCTTAATCTCAGAGAAGATAGTCCTAACACGTATATAGTTACCTATTTTTACGTAGGATATTTATCACAAGACCGATCAGTACCGATAAGGAGAACGAAGCCAAAGAAAGAGTGGAAACTTACAAACAAAAAAAGCCGGGCATTGCTGCCCAGCCATGTTCCATGAGGAAAGGAGGTTATCAAGGTCATTTAGGTTTTCCCGGGGTTGGGTAGAGATCGAAGTGAAAAACCTGGCCATCCTTAAAGTTTAACAGGCGGACGACAGGTGAGGTAAACAACTCCTGTTCACAGACAAAACGTTCACCCCATGTGACAGGTACAAGGCGTGCTATCCTGATACCGGCTGTCTGACGGGTTTGTTCATCAAAATTATAGATTGCGGTACCTGAGATAAAGACCTGTGGCGGTGCAACGGCACGGCCGTTGGCATCCAGTACCTGTACCTGGTAGGTATTGCACAGGTGTATGGAAACCTCAAGATTTATCGTTACCAGATACTTGACCCTAACGTTCGGGGTTGGTCTGGTGTCCCCGGATTTACCGTTTTGCTTTGCAAAACCTGCGTTTACTCCTGTGAAGATCAGTGCGAGACTAAGAGCTGAGATGATGGTTAATGTTTTCATGGCTTTTGGTTTTTAAGGTTTGTACTCTGTTTTTAATGATACAAATGTACACCCACGGGCATAGGCATTTCAAGAGCTGAAATGCCTGATCTTTACAGGGGATTTTACCTTTTTAGAGTGCGTAATTTTACGCAAAACAATAACTAGTGCAAACGAAAAGTGAAAAGCTAAAACTGAAGACTGAAAAATGAAAAGTGAAAAGTGAAAAGAGATTTGGGGCTGTCTAAAAAGTCTTTGTGACCATTGTGAAAAACGTTGTGGCCTTTGTGGTTAATTCTTAAAGCACTGAACCACAATGAACACCAAGATTGCACAAAGCACACAAAGAAGGAAAAATTATCATCTGCCATACT
>CAIYUC010000139.1 GCA_903929315.1 uncultured Bacteroidales bacterium | reverse complement strand
TCCTGCCATGGAACCTTTTCTCTCCGGTTATCTCAACCTACAAATCAACGTACAGCTAATTTTAATGAGAATATTTTCCAAGGCACTAATTGTATCGACGATAACTATTTTTTACAGCTTATAATAAACCCCTTTTCGGAGGGGACTCAAACTTCAACGATAAATATTCAAATTATGTCAGACAACTTGAAGAAGGAAAAACAAATATTGATTTTGTCGATTTCAGGCAAAGATTCTTAGAAAGCCAACAATATGGCTTAAAAAGTACAAATTATGATAGCTTAAAAAGACAAGTATCTCTTGAAATCAAAAAGAAAAATTACTCTGAGGTGATCAGGATTACAAAAGCTATGCTAAGTATTGATTATACAAGCATGTTTGCTCATAAGTATTTGCAACAAACTTATAAGATCTTAGGAGATTCAATAAATAGGAATAAATACCATGATATTGAGTTTGGGCTTTTATTTTCAATTACAAAGAGCGGAGACGGGAAAACTTGCGAGACAGGCTGGCATGTAACACAGGTCGAAGAAGAATATTTTATACTCAATATGATTGGAGCAGACCTACAATCGCAAAGTCTTATTTCTTCAGGTAAAAATACTTGTGATAAAATGGTTGTAAAGACAGAAGAAGGAGAAAACATGACCTATTACTTTGAAGTAAATAAAGTTATTGAAATGGAAAGAAAATTGTTCGAAAAGTAACACCTGCCACCAACGATCCGTCAGCCGACAATGCGGGCAGTTTCCGGAGGTTGGCATTCACTAAACCTGCAAATAACAAATAAATTGAATACAACATACAAGTAAAACCCGCACTGCGGCTGCGTGCAGGCCGTTATGCGGCATGCATAAAAAAAATATTTTGAGTATTCCATAAAAGTATATACCTTTGTGATATCAAACAAAGATATATTATGAAAACACTATCATTAAAATTAGATGATTCTGTATTTACAGACACTGAACAAGTTATCAGTCATATCAAAAAATCCAGAAACCGGTATATAAACGAAGCACTTGACTTTTATAACAGGGTTCAAAAAAGAAAACTCTTAGCTTCCAAGTTGGAAAAGGAATCAAAACTTGTTAAGGCAGAGTCATTGAAGGTTCTTCATGAATTTGAAATGATTGATTATGAAAGCTAAGCAGTTTGAGATCTGGATCGCAGATCTAAATCCAACAATAGGAACAGAACCTGGAAAAATCAGGCCAGTAGTCGTTGTTCAAACTGATCTTTTGAATAAACACCATTCTTCATCGGTAATTTGTCCAATAACAACCAACGTTCAAAAGGAAAGTGAAATCTTGAGGATTCACTTAAAAAAAGGATGTTGTGGTTTAAATGAAGGGTGCGATATAATGATTGACCAGATCCGCGCGATTGATAATAATAGATTGAAAAATAAAATTGGTGTTGTTCCGATTGATATTATTTTAATAATCAAGGAGAACCTGAAAATAATATTTGATCTGGAATAAAGCACGCCGCATAACATGCGTTCACCTGCAACAATAACAACAACGGCGGTTCTTCTCGAAGGTCATTGTTTGCTGCAGGTGCACGCCCAAACGTCAGACTGTCTAAAAACCTCCCGTTATTAACTCTGAATTTGTTTATAACTATTCCTTTGTTTTCTTAGTATTTACGCGGGTTTTCGTATCTTTATACTATGGATTACATACGAGGAAAACCGCGATCACAGATAGTTCTCATCGAGTCCTCCATGGAGGAAAGGATAGAACAAAATAATCCTGTCAGGATTATCGATGCGTTTGTGGATAGCTGTAAACTTGAAGAGTTTGGCTTCACACATGCTAAACATGCCCCGGAAGGAAGACTACCATACCATCCCGGCGATCTTTTAAAACTTTACATATACGGCTATCTCAACCGGATCCTCACTACGAGAATGTTGGAGAAAGAATGCAAACGCAATCTTGAATTAATGTGGCTGCTTAAAGAACTTACCCCGGATCATAACACTATCGCCAATTTCAGGAAGGCTAATCCAAAGGCCATCAAGTTGGTATTTCGCAGGAT
>CAIYUC010000138.1 GCA_903929315.1 uncultured Bacteroidales bacterium | reverse complement strand
CGGGACAAATTCATCCATGTACACTTACAATCCGGTATCCGGTGACCAGATCATATGCATCCTGACATCAAACATTGTCTGCCCCATCGGAAACCCTGCAACATCCAATATCATCACCATGAATGTTGCCACTTCCCCGGTTGTCACCTTCACCCGCTGCAATGATTCTGTTACAACAACAAATGCTCAACCTTTTAAGCTCAAAGGAGGAATCCCTCTTGGTGGAACTTATTCCGGGGCTGGAGTTACTAATAACATCTTTTACCCCGCTATTGCAGGTGTTGGAACACATCAAATCACATATACCTATACCAATGCTGCACTCTGTTCTGCAAATGCTTTCGTAACAATCGTGACAACCGGGACAGTCGTGACAAGTTGTGGACAACCATTTACCGATATACGAGATGGAAAAAGTTATCCGACTGTTCACATCGGCTCCCAATGCTGGATGGCTGCAAATCTTAATTTCGGATCGAATATCGCCTCATCTCAGGATCAAAGGGATAATTGCCAGCCGGAACATTATTGTTATAATGATAACCTTGTAAATTGCAATACTAATGGCGGTCTTTACCAATGGGACGAAATAATGCAGTACGATGTTACACCTGGATTACAAGGGCTTTGTCCCCCAGGATGGCATATTCCTAGCGAAGCGGATTGGAATATATTATTTGCCGAATGGACAAACAGTGCCTTTGCTGCCTGGCCATTGATATACACTGGATTTTCCGGTTTCAACGCTTTCTTTTCAGGAACGGTTCATCAGAACAAGACAACAGATTGGATTGGGTTTGCAACATTTTTCTGGTCATCGACATCTCATGGAACAATGAAGGCAATGGCGCATGGGATGAATAGTATTGATCCGAGTGTTTCGACTTATCCTTCATTAAGAAATAATGCATTTCCCATTCGTTGCTTGAAAGATTAATTTTACCTTAAGAGCCACTTTCAAAAGTGAATAATCACCGCCAAGACGCAAAGACGCTAAAAATCAGATCATTTATTTCGCGTCTTAGCGCCTTGGCGGTGAAAAAAAGGTTTGTTAACAAGACTTTATTCATAATTCTTAATCGTCAATAGTTTTTAAAAATTGGCCAATTTACTTGAAAATCGTTTCTATGAAAAGGATTTATCTGTTAATGATCATTCCATTTCTTATCGCATTGGTACGTTGTTCCAACCAAACCAATACTAATTCCGGTTCCTGCGACAGGGAGAAATTATTAATTGACCGGGGATGGAAATTTCACCTGGGAGATGCTTCTTCTGCTGAGGACGATTTTGGTTACGGTACCGGTATGTTGTTTGGCAAATCGGGGGAAGCTGTTGGCGCCGTCGATTCGGGTTTTAACGACGACCTGTGGCGTCTGGTCGATCTGCCGCACGATTGGGCGGTGGAACTGGATTTTCTCAATGTTAAGGATAAAAATCTCAGGGACCATGGCTATAAACCGGTCGGCAGGTTGTATCCAAAGACCAGCATCGGGTGGTACCGCCGTTATTTCATAATTCCCGCATCTGACAGGGGAAAAAGTTTAGCTATAAAATTTGACGGCATTTTCCGCGACAGCAAAGTCTGGATTAATGGTCATTATCTTGGCTCCCATATGAGTGGTTATTCTGAATTCAACTACAATATTACTGACTATGTAAAATACGGGGGGAAAAATGTCATCGTTGTCCGGGTTGATGCCACTCAATACGAAGGATGGTTTTATGAAGGAGCAGGGATCTACCGGCATGCCTGGATTGAAAAATACAATCCGGTTCATATTCCTGAGTATGGCATTTTTATACGCACGGAAAATATGTCAGGAAAGGCAAAAGTATATGTCTCGACAGAAATTGAAAATCCGCTTTCCAGGCAAGCGGGGTGTAAACTTTACTCTGTGATTAAAGATGATAAAGGAAACACAATGGGCCAATCGACTAACCCTGGTTTGAGGATCCCCGGATTTCAAAAGACAAGCGTTCAACAGGAAATTCTTGTCAAAGATCCAAAATTATGGTCACTGGAATCCCCTACTCTGTATACATTGGTTTCGTTTATCCTCTCAGAAAACAAAATCATTGATAGTATAACCACTTCCTTTGGGATCCGTACACTTTTGTTTGACAAGGACAAAGGATTTTTCCTGAATGGCAAACATGTAAAGATCAAAGGGGTTTGCTGTCACCAGGATCATGCAGGGGTAGGGTCAGCTTTACCCGACAGACTCCAATATTACCGTATCGAAAAGTTGAAGGAGATGGGATGTAATGCTTACCGCACCAGTCACAATCCGCCTGCAAATGAGTTGCTTGATGCCTGCGATAAGCTGGGTATGCTTGTGCTTGATGAGAACCGGTTAATGGAAAGTTCACCGGAACTGATGGGAGAATTTGAAAAACTCGTTCTTCGTGACAGGAATCATCCTTCTGTTATTTTATGGTCGTTCGGGAACGAAGAAAACAGGATCCAGGATAATGAAACAGGCAAACGGATTGCAATATCCATGGCAGAACGTCTCAGGCATCTTGATCCTACCCGGTTGTTCACTTACGCGGCAAATAATGGAAACCAGTTTGAAGGGATCAATGAGATTGTTCCTGTACGAGGTTTTAATTATATGAATATCATGGATATTGATAAATATCGCCGGGATCATCCAAATCAAATCCTTCTGGGAAGCGAAGAAGCAAGTACCGTCTGTACCCGTGGAATTTATACTACCGATACGGTTAAAGGTTATTTATGCGATTATGACATCAATAAGCCGGGATGGGGCTCAACAGCAGAACAATGGTGGAAATTTTATTCATCAAGAGAATGGCTGATGGGCGCTTTTGTATGGACCGGCTTCGATTACCGGGGTGAGCCTACCCCTTATGACTGGCCATGCATCAATTCGCATTTCGGGATCATGGATATGTGCGGTTTTCCGAAAAATAATTATTTTTACTACCAGGCGTGGTGGAGCGATAAGGATGTGCTTTATATTTTCCCACACTGGAACTGGAAAGGAAAAGAAGGTGACACGATCCATGTCTGGTGCAATACCAATTGTGAAACCACAGAGCTCTTTTTAAACGCGAAAAGTCTTGGACGGAAGAATGTTCTTCCAAATGCCCATCTTGAATGGAACGTCATATACAAAGCCGGTGTTCTTGAAGCAAAGGGTGTGAGGCATGGGAAGATACTGACCGACAGGATAGAAACAACCGGGGATCCGTTGATGATCAAACTTTATCCTGACCGTACTACAATCCGTGCCGGCGGGGAAGATGTTTCCGTGGTCAATGTAACTGTAGTTGATGCAAAAGGGCGGGAGGTGCCGGATGCATCAAATCTCATTACGTTCAATATAAAAGGAAGTGGTAGAATTATAGGGGTCGGCAATGGCGATCCCTCCAGCCATGAAGCCGATAAATGCCCGGAAGGCAGCTGGAAACGACATTTGTTTAATGGTAAATGCCAGGTAATCGTTCAATCTTCTCTACAAAAAGAAGAAATACTAATGGATGCTTCTTCCGAAGGTATTCAGTCCGCCAATGTGATCATCAAAACCGATTTATCCCACACAAGATAAATTTCTCTTTTTCTCTTTGAACTTCATTGAACCACAAAGGAGGCATAATATGAGGGTGAATTATGAAATATTAATTATCGGGAGATTCCAAATTATTTATACTTTTGTTACTGAATCGGGGTATTAGCTCAGTTGGCTAGAGCGTTAGACTGGCAGTCTAGAGGTCAGGGGTTCGACCCCCCTATACTCCACCGCAGTAATGAAGAATGAAGAATGAACAATGAAGATTCTTTACTCCTCATTCTTCATATTTACTGATAATTTTTCAGGACTTACCGAATAAAATTTCAATGTTTTCGTTTATACCGTAATTTGCACCGGGATTTTATTATTTCAGGAATTATAACCAGATGATAAAGAAACTACAGGTCACACTTCTGTCTTCTATATTTATTATACTTTGGTCTATCCAGGGACACACCCAGCAAGTTACGCCGGAAGATAAACTCAGGTTCAGGAATAGCATCAAAAAGGTCAAGGTCTGGACAAGGCTGGTATTAAACTTTATCTCTCCAAATGGATAGGCCCGCGTTTTCAGACCTGCTGCATGTACCAGATCCACCCCCTGCGAGCACCATTTCTCTATAGTATGTAAATATATTCCAAAGAATGGGATTCCTATTCAAATATGCTGCAGTTTGGGCTTTCGGCCGGGGTAATTTTCAGGATTGGTGCAGCCCGGTGATAGATCCTGTACTCTACTATTTCTTATTTCAATGATCAATGAACAGAAGACAGTTTTCAGTTTTCAGGAAAAAATTATCTGAATTCTGTTGTCTGAAATCTGTTCCTTGATCATTGAAAAAATCATTTTTAAAATGGATCCTATTGTACTTTAACAACTTTCTGAATAACATTCGTTCCATCCGCCCCGGTGATCCGGAGAATGAATATACCAGCCTGTAAAGTAGCAGTGTTAATCCTGACTGTGTTGATCCCTTTAATAAGTGTATTAAGCTTCGAAATTGCTTCCGTTCCGGTAAGATCACAAACGGAGATCTGAACAGTACCATTCTCTTTCGAACTGATCTTCAGGTTTAACATGTTTTTAACCGGGTTTGGAAAGATAACCAGCCCGGTAATGAGTGATGCCTGTTCATTAATGCCAAGCAGATGATTCCCTGAATAGGTCATAACTACATTCACAATTGGTTTTTCTGAGCCAATTTCAACCCTCACCAGGTCGCTGATACATCCCGGAAGTTCAGCACGCAGGAAATATACGCCAAATCCGAGTGTGGAGAAGTCAAAATCCCCGGAACTCTTTACATTCCTGAATTCAAGAGGAGCTCCCTGTTCATTCATCAGGATCATACGGATCTTATCGGATAAACCACCTTTCAGTCCGCCGGTGTTAATATGACCGTTGATCCCTCCAGAACCTGTTGGTGCGTTGGTTCCCTGCACAAGATGTATATTGTAAGGATTGTTTGGCGTCCCAAGGGAGATTATGGCAGCCTGTTGCCAAGTGATAACATCTCCGAAATAGGTAGGCAGGTAGTTGGAGGAGTCGGTTGGAATTACCCATATTACAAAGTTTCCTTGCGGAACATATGGGAAGCTGAAAATTCCCATCGAATCAATGATCGAAATATCGTTGTAGGGGAAGGTATTTAAAGTATCAACAGAGAAGATCAAGGCAATTCCGGATGACAGGGGGAAATTGAATTCGAATGCCTGTCCGTAAATCTGGTTGAACTGGCTGGTGTCACCCACCTGGATCGTTTGCCCGGAAGTGTATGTGCAATTGGTTGAATCTGTTACAGTTGTCAGTGAAACGAAATACATCCCCTGGGATCCATAGGTATGGGTCGCATTTTGCCCGCTCCCACCGGTACCGTCACCAAAACTCCAGGTATAAGATGCCGGTAAACCGCTCACAACATGGCCTGTGAAAGAAACCGACAGGGAATTCCGGGTAAAGGTGAAATAACTTATACAACCCGAATTGCCGCCTGTAGTAACGTTGGCACACCAGGTATCCTGGCAGGTCCAACTCTGGTTGTGAATAGTGAGGCATACATAATAGGTTCCGGCTTGTGGAAAAGTATGGACAGGATTCTGCAGTGAAGAAGAAGTACTGTCGCCAAAATCCCACCACCAGGTGGTTGCTCCGCCGGTCGACAGATCAATGAACTGAACCGTCTGTAAAGTGTTGAGCGAATCTGCATACCAGGTGAACTGGGCGTGGCACTCACCGGAGCCATTGCCGACAAAGAGGGTATCGCAGTAAACATTATAACAGGTCGAATCATTGTTCCGGATCGTCAGGCATACAGTGTAGGTTCCTTCCGTAACATAGGTATGGGTAACATTCGGATTAGCGGGGAAGGTGATCCAGGTTGAGTTTCCATCCCCAAAATCCCAAAGCCATGAAACAATATTATTGCCTGTGGATTGATCATAAAAATAGATATTCAAAGGATTCCCGGTATCAGGCACGGCCTGGTACATAGCCGTGCACCCTCCTGTGGAATCCCCGACATAAACATATTTAAGTTCACTGTCTGAGCAGCTGGCGCTGCTGTCAGAGATAGTAAGTACGGTCGCATAAACGCCGGGAACCGCAAAAGTGTGCATCGGGTTTTGCAGGTTTGAAGTTCCCTGGTCACCAAATTGCCAGAACCAGGTGAAAGGCCCCCCCGTGGAGAGATCGGTAAACTGAACCGCCAGGTTTCCCAAGTTCTGCCAGCTATAATCGGCGTTACAGGGGGATGGCGTGTTACATATCTGAAAATCATGGGTGAGTGTCTGATTTCCAGGCCCGAATGGTAAGATTGCCGTCAATGTGTTCTGATTACAGTCCTGGGTTGAAACGAACACATTACTTGTTGGGATAGTCCCACTATTAACAAAAATAGTATCAATGTAGAAACCTGATGACCAGGTGTATACTATATTGTAATAGAAGAATCCTGCAGAGGAATCTACCTGGATGGTCACTGCGTGGTTAGGGACCGGAGATCCATTGGCAGAATCCGTTACATAACCCTGGACAGTCAAATAATTGACCTGGGCAATCAGTGGCAGAAAAGCCGTCCAGAAAAGAAAAATCAGGGCAAATTTTTTCATACTTTTAAGTATTAAGGTTAGACTTCATTCCAACAACTAAATCCCGGATTTTAGAAAAGTTGTCCGGGAGTTTGTATATAACTAAAAATTTACCAGCAATGCTCCCCGTATTCCTAAGGACCAAGGTTTTTCAGAAGGACTGGACTTTTCGTAGACGGAGTTGAAATAATACCTTATTTCCGGCTCCAGGTCAAAGATAATAAATCCTGACAAACGGAATGAGGCATTGATCCCTCCCATGGCTTGCCAGTTCAGATGGATCCTTTCGGGTGTGACGTTGTTTATCGAAATGACCTCGTCTTTACCCGCATCATACTCCGAAGTAAGTTCCCTGGTTTTCAATAATAGTGACATGACAGGTCCTACTCGTACACCAATAGAAAACCACTTTTCCGTAAAGAAATCATATCCCAGGATCATTGGGATTTGCAGGTATGTATACTCTTTTTCAAGTGTGAAATAATTCTTATGAAGAGCGGTATCAAACACCTCCTTCCATGTGGTAAAATAGGTTGGAATGAGATGGTAATGCCTTGAGTCCCAATGATACGTTATATAGTCAAGAGCTTGATAACCACCAAGGTAGGGTTTTGTTTCAATGACGCGCTCATTGTATCCCCGTGTAATGGCGAGACCAATGCCTGTTCTCACAGAATAAGGTCCGAACCGGAAATGTGTTTCCAATCCGAAATTATTGACATATTTGTTTTTATCAAGGGTATTATAAATCCATTCCGGTGTATAATAAATGCCTGCACAGATATTCCATTCACGGTTATGAAACGAAGCGGAAGAATGATGACCGGCATCTTTTTTTGGATTGTTGTCTGCCGGATTTGTAGTTGAAACATGGGATTGTGCAGGATTTTCAGAAAGACTGTCGAAAGGAATTGGCTTTAAGGGTTCTTTTATGACATTTTCAGAAGCCGATACCGTATAATTTTCCTGTGTCAGTGAGGTTCCTGAAGCCGGTGATATCACGGGTGCAGAGCCAGGAATAGCAGGAGAAGGATTAGAAGCCAATTCAGGGGATAAATTATCCTCTTTATCAGTGAGAGAATTATAATCAGCATGATGAGTATGAATTACGCTTATGGAATTGTTTTGTACCGGAGGGTACGGTATATTTTGTTTTTGGCTCGTACCAGTGTTTACCTGTCTGGATATTCCCTGAGCGGGCCTGTTCATATCTAGTCTGGATGGTGCATCAAGGACCGGTTGATTGGTTTTAATGGAATCAAAAAGATTCTTCCTGGCCTGTTGTTCAATGGTATTGAACATAACCAGGAATGCTCCTGTTAGTAATGCAATACCCAGGATAATTAAGGTTCCAGGAAGCCAGCCTGTTCTCCGTGACCGTTTTTTTAATTCCCTGTCCGCTTGTTCCAGGAAAGCGGAACGGCCTGTTTCCGAGGGTTTGATCTCCAGGTTAGTGAGTCCCTGCCGGAACAGATCATCGAGAGGTTGATGCTTTTTGTCCATATTCTTTATGTTTCATACACTCTTTAATACGTCGCTGAAGACATGCCCGTGCTTTCAACAGTTGTGTCTTTGATGTGCTCTCTGAACACTGCAACATTTCTGCAATTTCCTTGTGGGAATAGTTTTCCATTACATAGAAATTGAAAACTGTCCTGTACCCCAATGGTAGTTCAGTGATCAGTTGCAACAATTGTTCCTTTGAAATTTCAGGATACGGGTAGTCATCCGTTTCTTCAGGAATATCTATCTGATCATCCATTGAATCAAATACCATGTTTTTCCAGTATTTCGCATGGTCCCTCAGGTATTTCAGCGAGGTTGTAACCATAATACGTTTCATCCAGGCTTCCAGAGAACCCTCGCCACGTGACCGGAAACGGTGGATGTTACGTATAATATTCAGAAATCCGTCATGCATGATATCCTCGGCATCTTCACGGTTGCCGCAATAACGGTAGCATAACCCCAGAAAACGCTGGGCATAACTATCGTATAGTGTCTCTATACCTGCTATTGAATTCAGGTCAATTTCCCTTTGTTTTCCAATGCTAACCTTCATACAACTATAAAGATAATCCCAAATATCATAAAAGTTGCCTCAGCAGAAAGGAATTTCGCTGAATTTTGCGGAATTAAAAATAATAATGAAGATACTTCATTCCTTATTCTTCCTGCGTCATTTTTTCTCTATTTCCTGTTAATATTTAATTTTGTCGAATGAAGAAGCAGCAACTTCAAAAGAGATCACCAAAAAAGAATTATCCAAAGGAAGACCCTCAACAGGTAAAGAAATTTGAACTGAGCAGATATTCTGACCTTGCAGGGTTGGCCATTATCATCCTTCTCGGAATCATCATTTACTCCAATTCATTTCAATGCTCTTTCCATTTTGACGATTTTCACAATATTGTTGATAATCCGAGGATCCGGAATTTAGCGGATGTGAAATCCTGGTGGAACTTTTATCCGACCCGCCCCCTCGGCATATTTACTTTTGCCGTCAATTATCACTTCAGCCAGATGAATGTCTGGCCCTACCATCTTGTTAACCTGGTCATTCATCTTATGAACGCCTGTCTGGCAGGATGGCTTACACTGCTGATCTTTTCTTCTCCCGCCATGAAGGATCTTCCGGTTTCCAGGCATAAAAGAGGGATCGCCTTCCTTACTGCCCTCCTTTTTGTTTCGCATCCCCTGGCTACACAATCCGTAACCTATATCGTTCAACGCATGGCATCCCTGGTTACCTTATTCTATTTACTTTCAGTGGCGCTTTATGTTAAGGCCCGTCTCTCAAATTGGGGAATTACAACTAAATTCCTGTTGTTTGCCGGTTCAATTGTTTCTGCCATAGTGGCCATGCTAATAAAAGAAAATGCATTCACCCTCCCATTTGCCATCCTGCTTATTGAAATTTTCTTTTTCAGGACAAAAAAGCCAATCCTTAATTTTAAAGATTATCGATTTATATTGTTCATTGTGGTATTGTTGAGTGTTATCGTGATCATCCTGCTGAAGGGATCATTCAATGTTTTCAAAACAATCCCGCCGATGCAAGGGCATACCTATACCCTGACCCCGGTAACTTATCTTTTCACACAGTTTAGCGTCATTCTGAAATACATACAACTTTTGTTCCTCCCGATAAACCTGAAATTGGATTATGATTTCCCAATTTCTGATAACTTTTTCGGGATAAGAACCATCTTAAGTTTTCTGGTACTTTTAGCTTTGATCATACTGGCCATATTACTTTTTAAAAGACACCGGGTGATCTCCTTCGGTATATTCTGGTTTCTCCTCACCTTATCGATCGAATCGGGATTCATTCCGATCATCGACGTAATTTTTGAGCATCGCACTTATCTTCCCTCGTTCGGATTTTTCCTGATTCTTAGTTCTGTCCTGTACATTTTACTCTGGAATAAATTTAAGTTCCTTGCCATTGCTGTTTTTACAGTCATAATAGGATCGTATTCAACCATGACTTATCAAAGAAATAAAATCTGGAAGGATGATCTGACCTTGTGGAGTGACAATGTATCCAAAGCGCCCAATATTGCCAGGCCTATCTGTAACCGTGGCTATGCATACGGTACGATCGGCCAGTGGAACATGGCAATAGCCGATTATTCAAAAGCGCTTGAAATAGACCCGGATTATACAGATGCTTTATCTAACCGTGGCGGGGCATACGGGAAAGTCGGGCAGTGGGACAAGACGATTGAAGATTGCTCACAGGCGATCAGGATCGATCCGAATTATTTAAAGGCCTGGTTCAACCGTGGCGATGCTTATGAGAATCTCAGACAATTTGATAAAGCCATATTAGATTATTCAAAAGCAATCGGGATCGACTCCTTGTTTACCAAAGCATACTCTAACCGGGGCATAGCTTATGCTAACCTCGGACAATGGGATAACTCAATTACAGATTGCTCGCAGGCGATCAGGATCGATCCGAAATATGCCCAGGCTTATTATAACCGCGGAATTGTATACGCGAATCTCGGACAATGGGATAAAGTGATAGCAGATTGTTCCATGACGATCGAAATCGACCCGTCCTATGTTCAGGCTTATTCCAATCGTGGTGCCGCCTATGGAAATATTGGGCAGATGGACAAAGCGATTGACGATTACTCCAGGGCGATAAGTATAGCCCCGAATTATACCAAAGCCTATACAAACCGGGCTATTGCTTATGGAAAATCGGGTCATTGGGATAAAGCAGTAGCCGATTATTCGCAGGTGATCGGCTTTGAGCCGGATAATGCCGGTGCCTGGTATAACCGCGGGATTGCTTATGGAAACATCGGACTATGGGACAATGCGATTACCGATTTCACCAGGACGATCGAGATAGACCCGGCGTTTACCCAGGCTTATTACAACCGTAGCATCGCATACAAGAAAATTACTTCAGTCAAAAACGTAACCCAAAAATAAATCTGCTTCGTTATTTTTCATTCCATGAAACGATTATTTGCTGCTATTAAGATCCATCCCGAAAAAGCTTTTCTTGATCAGCTTCACCTGTTGGAAAATCAGTTACGACATGAAAAGATCAAATGGGTAGAAGATCATAATATTCACATCACCCTGAAATTTTTCGGAGAAACGGAAGAAAACAAAATATTGGAAATCAATAGTGTTCTGCAATCCATTGCAGATAAGACAAACTCTTTTGAGCTTTCCCTTCAGAAACTCGGGATTTTCGGGAGCTCTTATAATCCAAAAGTGATTTGGGCCGGGATCCATCCCTATGATGACCTTGTCGATATTATGAAAGGATTGCAAAAAGAGCTGAAATCGATAGGATACGAACCTGATCGCCAGAATCCCGTTCCTCATCTGACCCTGGGCAGGATAAAATACCTGGCCAATAAATCATTTTTTCAGCGGACAATAGACGAGTTCAAAGAATTATCCTCAATGCCTATGAGGGTTGTTTCTTTTCATCTATATGAAAGCATATTGAAAAAGGAAGGGCCTGTTTACCTTATTCTCAGAACTTTCTTCCTTCAAAAATAAAGCTCTCTTTATTTGCATGGATAGCAAACAAAGAGAGCTTTATGTGTAAAGGAATTCCCAGGTGGAACTAATTCATAGGAGGATCCTTTTTTTCCGTATTCCGTTCTATGAAATAATAGATAACAAGAGCCAGTCCACCGAAAAGGCAGATCATAGAGAACATGGATGCTTCATCACCCATTGTAGTATAGGCAGCAAAAAGTTTGCCTAAAAGGATTCCTACTCCTATGCCGACGAGTACCATTCCCCATTTCAGTGAAGATGGAACGTTCCGTTTAGGTTCAAGTACTGAGGCATCTATTCCTTTTTCAATCAGTTGTCTGCGTTCTTTTCTTTTAATTGAGAAGTATACGATGCCAAAGACCATTGCAAAAAATCCGAGCGGTACAAAAATATCAGCGTCCATAAGTTTTTGTTTTTTAAGTTGTGGATTTTTGAATTGTGATTCTTTGACGCATCAGACATTTCAAGGTTACAGTTCTCCCGGTAAATTCTCCTACCGGATGATCAATTTTACAATATATAATGATTGTTTATCCATCAGTTTAATGAAATAAACACCTTTCGCAAATTTGGCGATATCAACCTGTTTCACGAATTCAATCGGGATGTTCTCTAAACTTTCCTGGTAAACCGAACGACCATTTACATCAAAAAAGGTCAGTGTCATTTTGTTCTCAATTCCGTGTATGGAAATATTCAGGATATCCTGCGCAGGATTAGGATAGACTGTGATCCTTGATCCATGGCCATTGTCCGAAATTCCGGTGCAGGTTTTTACAATGACGGATTTCATGCTTCCCTGGCCATCACCGCAGGAGTTTCTTCCCAGGACAACGATATTACCCGAAACAGCAGACGTGCCGAAATCAACAACAATGCTGGAAGTGTCCTGTGATCCTGCGATAGTAGCGCCGGCCGGAATTGTCCAGATATAGTGCATAACATTCGGAATGGTTGGAACTGAATAGGCATACCCGGACTGGTTATTGCAGACAGTATCGGGACCTGTAAGTATGCCTGCGGCATCCGGTATTGAATCTATTCCGATTGATTTCGTAGCAGGCAAGGTTGTATCACACTCATTACCGGCAATCACGCTGACTGATCCTGATAGAATACCCCAGGTTACATTGATGGTAGTCGTACCCTGGCCATTGACAATAGTAACCCCTGATGGAACGCTCCAAACATAACCCGCGGCAAACTCAACCTGTGTGACTGAAAAGGTTGCATCCGTGTTTTTACAAATAGTATCAGGGCCGGTAATAGCGCCTAATGGTGCGGGAGGCTGGTTCACTGTGACAGCTAATACGGATGGTATACTGGTCCCGCAAGCGTTGCCCGCAATTACCGAGATAGTGCCGGAAACAGTATCCCATTTTATTGAAATAGTCGTGGTATTCTGACCACTTACTATTGAATCTCCAACCGGGACTGTCCACGAATAAGAGGTTGCTCCTAAAACCTGGTCTATCGTATATGTTGTCGTTCTCCCCATGCATACCAGCGGGGATCCGTTGATCGGTCCGGGAGCAGATGGCCCGGTTTTCACTTCTATAAGAACACTGTCTCTGGATGTAAGTGAATGGGCATCAGTAACCAAAACATGATACATCGTCGTGACACTTGGGGAGGCAATAGGATTGTGGATGGCCGGGTTATTTAATCCGGTAACCGGTGTCCAGGAATAAGTAAAGGGTGCAGTACCTCCAAGCAGGGTTACATTTAATTGAGAAGATTGTCCCTGGCAGATGCTATCCGGGTTAGCGGAAGCGTTTGCTGCGAAATTGGTGCCGGTCAGTACCCGGATAGTTGCAAGTCGCTTGTGCACAGGAGTTCCGTTAGGACCGGCTGCTATAAAGGTGGCCTGGTAGCTCCCGGCGGGAACATTTCCTATAAGCACAACATGAACAGGATTCGTTGCCGGATATGTCGTGATTGTATTTCCGTTTGGAAAATTGATTGTGATGCTTCCGCCTGAAGGTACCGGATAGATAGTTCCCGACAGGATAACCGTATCGGCATATAACTTTACACCCGGGATGGAAACCTGGAATATTGCACTGTCTATGGAAGTATAAAGAGTATCTATTGTATGGTCAATAGCCATTGCAAAATCAGGGAAATAACCTGTAACACTCATGAAGGAGTTGTTTCTGAAATCAGTCCATCCTGCCATAGATACTTTTTTATTGGAAACGATCCCGTTATAATCGCCCTCGTATCTCGGTGTACCCCCACCACCACAAGAGCCACAATCGATCCTCATTTTTTGATTGGAGATCTTCTGGTTTGGAGCCCATGTCACGCCTCCGTCATCGGAATAGGTTCCATAAATTAAGGCACTGTCACTGGTAGGCGTGTCTCTTGTATCCATGAACTGAACATAGAATCGTCCGGTTTGCTTATCAACCCAGATCGCAGGATGCCATTGATTATGGGTTTGTGTATTCGCATCGTCATTCACCCGCACGGCACTTGACCATGTGGCACCGCCGTCTGTGGAATACCTTGACCAAATGTCAGGTTTATTGCCATTACCGGGAGGATCATTTGAAGCGTAAACATTATAGAGTTTCCCGCGATTCGGGCCATAACTGTTATCAGCAGCAATATAAGGATAGGGGCGGGTTCGCATATTATCTATAGAATTTCTTCCTCCGACATCTGTGCCAACATACCCTGAAAATTGCTGGGTAGACATGAGCTGAAAGTTCGCGCCCCCGTCTGTTGAACGGTAGAAGGTATAGGTAGAGGCGAATGCACTACCTGAATTCGTTACTACATAAACAGACCCACCCTGAATATTGTTATTGGGTCCTACACACACGCTCATCCCCGGCAAATTTTGAGTGCTGGGGCTAAATGTATTTTGAAATGTCGCGCCATGGTCTGTGCTTCTGCCAAAGCTTCCACCACTGTTATTTGTCATGCAGGCATAAACATAATTGGCATAGGGCCCATTTGTCTGATCACAGGCTAACCAGCATTTATCAATTCCTGAAACAGCCGTTACTGCTGTTCCCCATGTAACCCCGTTATCGGAAGACATTATCACTTTAGCTCCTGCAATGGTACTGGCAGGGTAAAGGTTCTCATAAAACACATTTCCCAGACTATCATAACTGACGACGGGATCACCTGCCAGGCCGGTGCCAAAGTTCGGGGCAACATTGGCCCAATCGCTGCCATTTTCCGTATGATGTGCAGCATTCGTATTATATGCTGTAAAATACCAAACCGGGACGGCAGGATTTTCCGCCATATTATTTTCAGCAAAATCGACACCCAGATTGAAATTATCATAGTTGTCAATAGTAATTACCGATGATAAAGGAAGGTCATTGGACGAAGGAAGATTATTCCGAAGATATTCCGGTATCTGGTCAAGGTTCGGATCATCTACGTATTGGGCACACACCGGGGTACTTAATAGTAATAACCCGCTAACAATAAATATACCAAAGGTTTTAAGTATTACCTCAATAGGAATAGTAAATTTTCTCATCGGATGTTTTATTAATGGTTACTAAAGTTATTTATTACTACAAACGTACAAAAAATCGGATCAATATTAAATATTTTGAGTCCAATAAATAAAATTTATTTAATTTTAAAACATATTCCTGATCCTGTTTCAGGAAAATTTGTAACCCTTGGGAAGAATCCTCGTCTAAGACTGAAAATGAAATACCAGGAAGACAGCTATTATATTGAAAGAGTGCTGAATGGAGATGTTTCATCTTATGCTGCCCTGGTCACCAAACACAAAAACCTGGTATTTTCAATTGTTCTTAAAATATTGAATAACCGCGAGGATGCAGAAGAAGTTGCCCAGGATGTATTCCTGAAAGCATATCAATCACTGAAAAAATTTGAACAAAAATCAAAATTTTCAACATGGCTTTACAGGATAGCATATAATTCCGCAATTTCCAGGACGAGAAAAAAGAAGTTTGAATTTGTTGGTCTGGATACACAAATTATTGATAATTATTCTACTGATGAGGTTAGTTCAAACATCCATCAATTGGAAGATAACGATCAAAGGCAAATGCTGGAAAAAGCAATGGCCGGATTATCCGATGATGAAAACCTGCTTATTACACTTTTTTACAAAAGCGACAATTCCATTGAAGATATCAGTGCTATCACCGGGTTATCCGTCTCCAATGTTAAGGTACGGTTATTCCGTATCCGTAAAAAGTTATATGACGGGATGAGTCAGATGATGAAAAAAATTGAAAATATTACATAAAATGCATTAATTTTGTAGCATATGAACAATGATGAATTTTTGACCAATGATTTCATCCGGGATCTTATCCGGAATACCCCTTTGGATAGGCCTTCTGATGACTTTCTGGAAAAGGTCATGGGAAATATTCAAATGGATCCGCGTATTGCCCCGGTTAAGCAGCCCTTTTTCCTTTGGGTGAAATCAGCGTGGCCATATGCCTTAGCCGGTTTTATTCTGATCGTGTTCCTTTTCACTTCGGATCTTCCTTTTACCAATATTCTTCCCGGCAAAGATTACTTTACAAAGAGTCTTCTTCCTTACTTTGAATCATTATTTGCCGGAATTAAAAATCTTTTTGTCCACTCAAAATACACTACTATCGGACTAACTGTTCTTTTTTCCGGAGGGTTATTGGTCATGCTCGACCAGTTGCTTCACAGAAAAACGCCCCTGCAACATCCTACTGTTATCCAATGATTCCAAAGGAGATCACGGATTCTCTTATCTCTTTCTTTAACAATTCTTTACACCAGGAAATCATTATCCATTCCTTGCATCCTCTTTCCGGTGGATCCATTAACAATGTTTATCAGTTGAAAACGAATTCGGGGTATTACTGTATTAAATACAATAATGCAGATGCTTATCCCGGGATGTTTGAAAAAGAGGGAATGGGGTTGCAGATTTTACTGGATGCCAATGAAATTAAGGTTCCTGAAGTCATTACTGTACAAAATACCCGATCTTATACATATATTTTGTTGGAATATATTTCATCAGCCACAAAAATTCCAGGCTTTATGACCGATTTCGGTCATTCACTTGCAGCTCTTCACCGGCATTCATCCGGATTTTACGGACTCGATCATGGCAATTATATGGGGTCTCTCACTCAAACCAACACAAAACATCCTGATTGGAGTTCCTTTTTTATTGAAGAACGATTGGAACGGCAACTCATCCGGGCAAAAAATTCCGGTTATTTCTCCACGGAAGATGTGGTACGGTTTCAAAGATTGTTCAGTCAATTCAAAACGTTATGCCCGGCCGAAAAACCTTCTCTTGTGCATGGAGATCTTTGGGGAGGAAATTATCTTGTTTCCGGGCAGGGACGTGCGTGCCTGATTGATCCTGCTGTTTATTATGGGCACAGGGAAGTTGACATTGCAATGAGTACACTGTTTGGCGGGTTTGACCCGGAATTTTATTCATCCTACAATGAAGTGTTTCCCATGGAGAAAGGATGGAGGGAACGGCTGGACATATATAATCTATATCCGCTGCTTGTTCACCTGAATTTATTCGGGTCCGGTTATCTTGGTTCTATTGAAAGAATTATCCGGAAGTTCTAATGAACTCACCCCCATAATGGGGTTGATTAAAAAGTCTTTGTGACCTTTGTGTAACACATTGTGACCTTTGTGGTTAATTCAAAAAATACTAAACCACAAAGAACAATAAGAAGGCACAAAGCGCACAAAGAAGGAAAAATTATCATCCGCCATATTTTTTAGTCAGCCCCAAGTCCCGAGTGCTCGGGACAGGGGTGAAGTTATTAATCGAGGCGGGATTTTTCCTTCCTTAATTGTTTGAAGCTTTTATTTGCAATCCTGGGAATTTCTCTTCTTTTGCCCCATTTTTTTCGGAAGAAGATTTTGAGGAACCGGTTTTTAATTTGGGGTCCTGTTTTATCCAGCATCCACCTGTGCATCATTACTTTTTTCCATCCTTTCATAATGATCTTCCAGCCAAAACCGGAGTATCCTTGTATTACGCTCAGATTCCGGTTATAAAGTAACAATTCATGAATCGGGATTTTTACGGGACATACTTGCGTGCAATTACCACAAAGGGATGAGGCATCGCTCAGGTGATGATAATCTTTCAGCCCAAGAAGATGGGGTGAAATAACAGATCCGATGGGGCCGGAATAGACTGTTCCATAGGTGTATCCGCCAATACTTTTATAAACAGGGCAACCATTCAGGCATGCACCGCACCTGATACAGTACAATGCACGTCGTTGCTCTTTCAATTCCAGGATTCCGGTCCGGCCGTTATCGACCAGGATCACGTACATTTCTTCAGGACCATCCGGTTCACCGGCTGATCTTGGCCCTAAAATAATATTGTTATAAACAGTAATATTCTGACCGGTGCCATGTGTAGCAAGCAAGGGCAGGAAAAGATCAAGATCTTCAATGGAGGGAATGATCTTCTCGATTCCGACTACTGCAATATGAATCCTTGGAAAAGCAACCGATAAAAGACCATTTCCTTCATTTTCCGTCAAAGCAACAGCACCAATATCCGCTATCAGGAAATTTCCACCGGTAATACCAATATCTGCACTAATAAATTTTGATCTCAAATGTTCCCGGACAAACCCCGCAATTTGCTCAGGTTTGCTATCCATGGGCAATCCAAATTTCTCATGAAAAAGCAAACTAACATCCTCTTTCGATTTATGGATGGCCGGAGTAACAATATGATAGGGTTTCTCATGGGCTATTTGCACGATGAATTCCCCAAGATCTGTTTCAAATACTTCTTTTTTATTTTTCTGCAGGAGCTCATTGATCTCAAGTTCTTCCGAAAGCATTGATTTTTGCTTAACGATGATCTGGGCATTCGATCGTTTGACAATATTCAGGATCTCTTTTCGTGCATCTTTCCCGGATAGCGTCCAAAGGACTTTTCCCCCTCTTTTTGTAAAATTTGCCTCAAACTCCGTAAGATAACGATCCAATTTTTCAATGGCTTTATGCTTCAGGTTTGATGCCCTTCGCTTGGCCAGTTCAAGTTCTTTATATTGTTCTTTCCCTTTGATAACCGTTTCGTCATATTTAGAAATATTGTAATTCAGGCGTTTCCTGTGTTCAGGATCGAAAGCTTTTTTCCCGGAATCCAATATAAATTTCTCAAGTAAATGGGTCATAATAACTCGTGGATTTTATAAAACCTCAGAAATCTTCATCACCCGCCTTTCATGCCTCCCACCTTCAAATCCTGTGTTAAAAAATGTTCTCACCAATTTTACCGCCTCTTCCTTTGGCAGAAAACGTGCAGGAAGAGCAATAACATTCGCATTATTGTGCTGACGCGAAAGTCTTGTAATTTCTTCATTCCAGCAAACTGCTGCCCGGATATCCCGGTATTTGTTTGCCACCATTGCCACACCATTTCCACTACCACAAATTATAATTCCCCCGCTAAATTTCTTGTCCTGAATGGCTTTGGCTAAAGGATGGACAGTATCAGGATAATCCATGCTTTCCTTTGAAAATGTTCCAAAGTCATTGAATATAAATCCTTCTTCCAACAGTTTCTCCTTCAGGTATTCTTTCAAACAGAAACCTGCGTGATCACTTGCTATAGCAATCGGATTATTAAAGTCAACCATTGTTAATATTTTTATGACAAATGTAACCATAAATCAATGATAATGAATTGAACTTAAAAGATGCCTCTGAATATATCATTAAGGATCAAAATTTTAAAATTTACACAAAAGGATGTTGATATCTCCGTAACTTTGTTACCAATTTGTGAAAAGTTATTTTTTCCTTCAATTCAACAGGTGGATAATCTTTTTTAGTAAAATTTAATTCAAATTTCAAATTCTATTAACATGAAAAACTCTATACTATTTAGTTTTTTTTTTAACCAGTATAATAAATTAATAAGCTGTTATTAAAATACCAATTGATTATCTATCAAAGGTGTTAGATCTGATAACTCTTGATAACTTGTTAATAGAAGTATAAAAAAACTAAAAGCAAATTTTTTAGCAGGAATTAATCAACTGAATTAACACCTATTATTAATACTTAAAAAGATTTTATATATAAAAATAAATTAATATTATGATCAATGATATTCAATATAAAAAACCCTCCATATCAACCAGGAAAGATATTACAGAACAGATAAGAAAACTAAAAAAAGAAAAAAATGCAATTCTCCTCGCACATTACTATCAGATACCAGAAATTCAGGATATGGCTGATTTTGTGGGCGACAGCCTGGGCTTATCACAGGAAGCCTTAAATACGAATGCAGATATTATTGTTTTTGCCGGCGTACATTTCATGGCTGAAACTGCAAAAATCCTCAATCCGGATAAAAAAGTCATTTTACCGGATCTCAATGCGGGTTGTTCATTAGCTGATTCCTGTCCTCCTGATTTGTTTAAAAAATTCCTTAAAAAACAACCCGGGCATGTGGTCATGTCCTATATCAATTGTTCAGCTGAAATAAAAGCCTTGTCCGACGTAATTTGCACATCGAGTAATGCAGTAAAGATTGTGGAGTCTTTTCCAAAAGATCAAAAAATTATTTTTGCCCCCGACAAAAACCTTGGAAGTTATATAAATAGTATTACCGGTCGTAACATGGTTTTATGGGAAGGTTCATGCGAAGTGCACGATATTATCAAAACCGAAGCCATCATAAAGCTTAAAGAAGAAAATCCCGATGCAAAAATGATCGCACATCCGGAATGTAAAGCAGTGATCCTTGCATTAGCCGATTTCATTGGTTCAACTACAGCATTGATAAATTATACAGTAAAAGACAGTGCCAAAAAATATATTGTAGCAACAGAAACAGGTATCCTTCACCAGATGAAAAAAAACTCCCCGGAAAAGGAATTTCTGATCGTACCATCTGATGAAATTTGTGCATGTAATGATTGTCCATATATGAAAATGAATACTTTACCCAAACTATTGAATTGTATGGAACAGGAAACCCCTGAAATTGTTCTTTCACCGGAATTGATTGAAAAAGCAAAAAAACCAATCTTACGGATGCTTGAATTATCAAAGTAACCATATACTTTAAATAAAATGCCCAGAAAAACCCTGATAATCCTGTTATTTCATTTATTTTATTTTTCGTTTTTTATTTTTCCTGCTTCATTTTCGCAGGACAGTGTCAAGATCAATGGCTATCAGAAATTCTTTTATCTGAACGGGAAAATATCAAGCGAAGGAATGATGATAAACGGAAATCCTGACGGGTATTGGAAATCATATTTTGAAAACGGGAAACTGAAATCGGAAGGAAACCGGAAACATTTTGAACTTGACAGTACCTGGAAATTTTACAATGAAGAGGGTAAACTTATCCTGGAAGTAGAATACAAAAACGGGAAGAAGAATGGCCTTAAAACCACCAACCTCGACCGGGAGATCGTCAGGGAGAATTACAGGAATGATATAAAAGAAGGGATGACAAGGATCTATTCCCCTGATCACAAACTCAAGATGGAAATCCCTTTCATTAAAGGTCTTGAACAAGGATTTGCAAAAGAGTACTCACCTGATGGGACTATTATTTCCCTTATCGAATATAAAAGAGGTTTTGTTATTGATCGTCTTACTATTAACCGGAAAGATAAAAATAACCTGAAACAGGGAAGATGGTATACTTTTTATGACAACGGATTTATCCGGCAGGAGGGAATGTATAAGGATGATAAAAAAAACGGGTATTTCAAGGAATATACGGAAAATGGTGATCTTATCAGTGTGTCGAAATATGTCAGTGATGTCAAACAAGAGGAAGCAGAAGAAGTTACTAAACTTGACGTACAAAATGAATATTATCCGGATGGTAAAATAAAAGTAAGCGCCACTTACCGGTATGGGATCCCGGAAGGGATAAAAAGAGAATACAGCCATGACGGCCTGATACAGAATTCGTTTCTTTATAAGAACGGAATCATAACGGGGGAGGGCATCATCCGGGAAGATGGCAGCCGCGATGGCCACTGGAAAGAGTTTTATGAAGATAAGTCACTGAAATCGGAAGGCGATTATAAAGACGGTAAACAAGTAGGAGAATGGAAATATTTTTATCCTAACGGAAAACTTGAACAGGCAGGAAAATACAGCAATTCAGGAAAATTGCTGGGAACATGGAAATGGTATTATGATACAGGCCAGCTATTGCAGGAAGAAGAATATACTAACGGTGTAAAGGATGGCATGCATACGGAGTATGATGAGAGCCAAAAAGTTGTTGAGGAAGGTGAATATGTGAATGGACTTGAAGACGGTCCATGGTTTGTAATATCAGGAGATTATCTGGAAAGAGGAACTTACCGTGACGGGTTGAAAAACGGGATGTGGAAAACGTATTTTCTTTTCCCAAAAGAGGCTAAAACGGATAGTATTTTAAGCTTTTCAGGGAATTTTATTGAGGACAACCCTGATGGAAAACATGTTTATTACTGGGATAACGGAAAGATTAAAGATGAAGGGTTTTATATCATGAGCAAAAAAGAGGGTGACTGGATCCTGTACAATTACGACGGTACTCCTTTTCTTATTATCACGTACAGGAATGGTGTCGAAACTAAGTATGACGGAGTGAAGATCAAGCCACCTTTCGAATCAGGAGATTAACATATAAACCGGAATGAAAAAATTTGAAAAACAAAGCAAACCCCAGGAAAGAAGAAAAACTTCTGTTTACAAGAAAGAACGATCTGAAGAATCTGAACGCCCTGAGAGGAGCTCGTCAACATCAGCGTATAAAAAGCCGCAACCTGATCCGTCAGAGCCAAAAAAAGACAATCATCTTGTCCGTTTGAATAAATATATTGCCGATGCCGGCATCTGTTCACGACGCGAAGCTGATAAATTAATACTGGCCGGCGCTGTGAGTATAAACGGGGAAGTTGTGACAGTGCTGGGAACAAAAGTATCCCGAACGGATAGGGTACAATTCGGAGACCAAACCCTGGCAAGGGAAAAGTTAAGATATTTGCTTCTGAATAAACCGAAAGGATTCATCACCTCTACAGAGGATCCACACCATGAGAAGACGGTGATGAATCTTGTATCCGGTGCATGCAAAGAAAGGATTTATCCGGTCGGCCGGCTGGATCGTAATACCACAGGGTTGTTGCTTTTTACAAATGATGGACAGCTTACCAAGAAACTTTCCCATCCGAGGTATGGCATTAAGAAGATTTATCATGTGATTCTGGATAAAGCGCTTACCAAGACGGATATGATGAAGATCGTCGATGGAATCGAATTGGATGATGGAAAGATAAAAGTCGATGCAATAGAATATGTCGGGGACGGATCCGATAAAAAAGAACTGGGGATCGAGCTGCATTCAGGGAAAAACCGTATTGTTCGAAGGATCTTCGAAAAACTTGGGTATAATGTAGTGAAGCTCGACAGGGTTTATTTTGCAGGGTTAACCAAGAAAAACCTGTCACGCGGGCATTGGCGGTTTTTGGAAGAAAAAGAGATCAATTTGCTGAAAATGCTAAGTTAAAAGTCACAGAGTCAAAAAAAACCGGTGAATTGGTGTCCGCCTGCGGCGGATGGTAACCTCGTGAAGTAGCGAAATGGCGAAATAGTGAGATAGCGAAATTAAAAGAATTAAAATCCATAATTCCTCATAAAATCCAACATGCGAAAAATGGTTTTCCTACTGATTCTACTATTGTTTGCACAGATCAGCTTTGCTTCAAATCCGATACAAGACATGATCCGATTGGCAGGCGATGCAACGACGTATCCAAATGATAATCTGGTTATCGTTTTCGATAGTACCAGTGTGGATGTTAAAGAATCCGGTCTGAGTCACATCCAGACGCATACACTCTATAAAATTTTGAATTATAAAGGGGCTCTTGATGTCAGTGTCATTAAATTCGGTTATGACCCATTATCGGCCTATTCGGAAATAAAAAAAGTCATTATTTATAAAAATGACGGCACAATCAGGGAGCTCGACATGAAAGCTGTTCTCGATTACCCGGCTCCTGCCCATATGATTTATTGGGGGGCCAGGGAGAAGATGATCGAGATCGGCCGGCTTGATCCCGGTGATGCCGTTGAAGTAGTGCAGCATAAAAAAGGATTTACCTATGCCTTATTAGCCGGGGACGGAGACGATGAAGACAAATACATTCCACCGATGAAGGGTCATTTTTATGATATCGTTGACTTCTGGAGCAGTAATCCTGAGAAAATCAAGGTTTACCAGGTAAGCCTTCCATTGGATAAACACTTACAGTATCAGGTCTACAACGGGGAACTGCAAGCTTCATCTTTGGTTAACGGTGACCTTGCCATTTATACTTTTTCCAAAAAAGACATTCTCCCATTCCATTCAGAATCCAGGATGGTAGCCATTTCTGATGTTGCCACCAAACTGCTTTTATCGACAAGTCCGGACTGGCAGCTTAAATCGACCTGGTTTTACAAAGTAAACGAAGATTTTGGCAGTTTTGACTCGACTCCGGAGATTAAAGAAAAGGTAAATGAGATCCTGAAAGGAGCCCGGAATGAAACAGATTCAATTTCCAGGCTGACGCACTGGGTGGCTGATGAGATCCGATATTCCGGTATTTCAATGGGGTGTGGCGAAGGATTTACCTTGCATAAAGGGGAGATGACCTTCACTGACCGTTGTGGAGTATGCAAAGATAAAGCCGGTATGCTGATAACGATGTTGCGGGCAGCCGGATTTAAATCTTACCCGGCTATGACAATGGCCGGCTCGCGAATTGATTATATTCCGGCAGACCAGTTCAATCATTGTGTAACTGTTGTAAAACTCAGGGATAAAAAATATCATCTGCTTGATCCAACCTGGGTTCCGTTTACCAGGGAGCTATGGTCCAGCGCAGAACAGCAACAGCAATTCCTGATGGGGGTACCTGAAGGTGCAGATCTCCGTACTACAGATCTGTCTGCACCGGAAAACCATTACCTGAAGATAAGCGGTAATTCGGAGTTATCGGTTGATGGAACACTTAAAGGAACTGTTACTATCACCGCTGAAGGACAGTCGGATGCCATGATCAGGGGGTTGTTCAGAACTTCAAGTAAAACCCAATGGGATCAGATCGTAGAAAAGGAACTGCTGCGGGTATCAACACTGGCAGAAGTAACCAAAATAGAATACAGCGACCCAATTGATTATTCTTCCGGCCCGATCAGGATTAGGATCGATTACAGGATCCCGCAATATGGAATCGTATCCGGAGACAGGATCTTGTTCACTCCGGTCATTGCTGAAGGTGTTTTTAAAGCCGTTCAACCGCACCTCTCTTTTGACACAGGACCAAAAGACAAGAAATATCCGTTCAGAGACAGGTGCAGCCGGTTGGTCGAACTAAATGAAACGATAACATTACCCTCGGTGAAAAAAATGATCCTGATCCCGCCTGCTTGCCGGACAGGCAGGGACGCTAAGAATAAACCGGGTTCTGTATGTTCTTTTTCCGGAGGATACCAGCTCAGCGGAAATATCCTTACCCTGAGTGAAAAGATCGTTCTTGGAAAGAGGATCTATGATTCAGCAGACTGGCCTGAATTCCGTGAAACGGTGAATGCACAAAATTCCTACGCTGAACAGCCCGTCATTTTCCAAATACAGAATTAACTTTTAACCCGGGGAAAAATTAATTCTATGAAAAAGCTTTTAATTTATTGTCTGTCCTCTGTTTTTTCTCTTCTATCCACATTTTCCTATTCCCAGAATGAAAACTCAGACGCAATCTACCTTCAAATCACAAAGGAATACAAGTTAAATCCTGATGAAAGTATCGATTTCCGGTTCAGTAAAAAGCAAAAACTTTTGACTTACCGGTCGTTTAACAGTCTTTACGGAGAGTCTACCATTGTTTATAATCCGGATTGGCAGGTTTTTAAAATTAATGAGGTTTATACGATCATGGCAGACGGGAAAAAAGTAGTTTCTCCAAAAAATGCGCTTAATGAAGTACTTCCCGGGATTGCAGTAAATGTCCCATCCTATAACAATTTACGGGAAATGGTCATCACGCATACGGGGACAGAAAGGAACGCCATCCTGAACCTGGACTATGAGATCCATTCGAAAAAAGGATTCTACCCGGCACTTATGGGCAATGAGATCCTGGCTGAAACGGAACCTGTCAAAGAACTTATGATAATAATCAGGATCCCCAATACTGTCAAATTTTATTACAAGGCCATTCTTACAGACCAGTTACCCGTCATAACGAATGAAGGGTTGTTCAGGGTTTATACATGGAAGTTCAAGGATATACCCCCAATTTCCACGGAGGAATTCCAGGCTGCAAATAATGAAAATTATCCCCGTCTTATCTTCAGCACTGAAAATGACAGAAGCGATCTCTACTCCGGATTTCAAAAGCAACCGGCGTTTGCATACGTCCTGGATGATGAAATGAAGAAAGCAGTAAAAGAAATTATGGCATCATTAAAAGAAAAACCGGATATTCTTCTTAAACTCCAGGAGAAAGTGGTCAACGAATTCAAAATGTGGCCGATCCCATTAAGATATACCGGATTTACCTGCAGGACAGCAGCGGAAACATGGCATAGCAACGGTGGAACACCAGTTGAGAAAACCATTTTATTGATTTCTCTTTTGAAGGAAGCAGGAATAAAAGCCGGACCGGTTGCGGTAATAAGGAATGCAGTATTTGACGAAAAAACAGGTTCCCTGCTCGATATCGAGGAGTTTTTAGTAAAAGCCGAGCTTCAGGAAACAGGTCCGGTCTATCTTTCACCGAATACACTTAATTCTCAGAATCTAAAGTACAGCTACCCGGGCCGTGTGCTTGTTGAATTTGATTCTATGGGCAAATCGAAGATCACTAAAACGGAAGATTATACAAACAAAGGTTCCTGCAGGTTTGATTGCATAGTAGATACGAAAAAGCAATTATCCGGAGAAATTTCAATTGACATGGTAAACGGTAGCAACCCCTGGCTGCTGCTTTTACGGGATAAAGACAAGGAAAGGTCATGGTTCACGGGCAGTATCGGTGCTTCGGAGCTGAAAGATCAGACGATATTAAATAAAGATGAAAAAGAGTCAATGATCCGTTATTCGGTTCAGAAAGATAAGCCCTTCAGGAAAGACAGCAACGTTTATTTTTTTTCGCTTCCTGTTATGACGAAAGGTATTGATAGCTGGGGAATCCGGTTATTGCCGAAAAACAGGATAACACCTATTGAAATACCTTCGGAGATGGAAGAGAGCTATGAATACACATTCATCCTTCCTGAGGGTATGTCATCTTTTTCACCTGAAAAGAAGGTTGAAATTAATAATGCTGCCGGTTCATTCTATTATGAATTAAAAACAGAAGCAACAAAAGTTACAGTGAAAAAGAACATTAACCTTAAGAAAAGAATTATCCCGGTAATAGAATATAGTGAATTTAAAGCGTTAATTGATAACTGGAATAATGACTGGTACAGGGAAATAATCTTTATTGAATGAACTCACCCCTACATTTAATTAATTGGTTATTTCTTAACAATCCTGCCTAATTCCCTATTAATTCTGCTGCTGATCTCATTTAATCTCTGCCGGTCTTGCATTAATATAGTAACCTCTTCATTGATTTTGGCTTCCTTCAGTTTTTTCCCGTTCTCTTTGATCATTCGTTCGATCTTTTTGGCTTTAAAGGTCAGCAGGGATGTGCAGACGGTCTCTTTAAGCCGGTCCGGTTCACTATCAATGTGAATATTGTTCTTTTTCCAGTTGTGGCTAAGCGAATAAGGTGTCATGCAAAGGTCGATGGCAATGGCTGCAATCTCCTTCACGGGATACTGAAAAAAGAAATCTTTATCGCTGATTATTTCCTGATCGAGTGATGCTGAAATCTCGTTGAATACTTTTTGGCAGAGTTCATTTTCGAACCGGATCTCATCATTTAAAATGTCATGGATGATAAAGTCACCAATTTTCACCTGAAAGTCTGTTATTTCCTTATCTTCATTTTCCTTTGGAAATAAGATGATATCATTTCCATAGAGAAGCAATAAACGTATTATTTCCCGTTCCTGTGATTCGTTTGATTCCAGGTCATAATCGACCTGTGCTGGTGCAATTAAATCCGGGGACACGACGGATGTCGTGTCCGTACGTTCATAATCCTGTTCAGGGTGGGTAAGTTTTTTGCGGAGGATCTTGTTTATTTCGTTCAGAAGGGTTTGCTCATTAATATTGAGTATTTCAGAGCATTGTTTCGTATATAACGATTTGGAGATCGGATCGGGTATCAATGCAATGGTGTTGACGATCTCTTTTATGAGAGCCGCTTTTTTGATAGGATCTCCGGATGTTTCTTCAAGGAGCAGCCGGGTTTTGAACAGGATGAAATTAACGGAATTTTTCGTTATAAAAGACTCGACGTCTGCGATACGGGATTTCCTTACGAATGAATCCGGGTCTTCTCCTTCCGGGAATAGTACGATCTTAACGTTCAGTCCTTGTTCGAGGACCATGTCGATACCCCTCATGGATGCTTTGATACCGGCCGGATCTCCATCGTACAAAATGGTTATATTTTTAGTATAACGCTGAATGAGCTTGATTTGATCCTGGGTAAGAGAGGTTCCCGAAGAAGCCACAACATTTTCAATTCCGGCCTGGTGCATGGAGATCACATCCGTGTATCCTTCAACAAGGAAGCAATTATCTTTCGAGATGATGGCATTTTTGGCAAAAAATATCCCGTAAAGCGATTTGCTCTTGTTGTATATTTCGGATTCCGGGGAGTTGATATATTTTGCAAGGTGTTTATCTGAAGTCAGGATTCTTCCGCCAAAGCCAATGATCCTTCCGGATGTGCTATGAATTGGGAAAATAACCCGGCCACGGAAGCGATCGGTAAGGCGGTCATCTTTTTGAACGGATAGACCGGTTTTCACCAGGTATTCGGATTTATAGCCATTCTCCATTGCATGAGCGGTCATATCTTCCCATTTGTCCAGTCCAAATCCCAACTGGAATTTACGGATGGTATTTTCATTGAACCCTCTTTCTTTCAGGTATGTCAGGCCTACGGATTTTCCTTCTTCCGTTTCATGCAGGACACTTTCGAAATATTTTTGTGCAAATTGATTAACCAGGAACAAACTTTCTTTTTCGTTTTGTTCCTGGATTTTCTCCGGTGTCTGTTCTTCTTCCTCGATCTCGATATTGTATCGTTTTGCCAGGAAACGCAATGCTTCAGGGTAGGAATAGTGCTCGTATTCCATAAGAAAATTCACCGTATTACCGGCTTTTCCGCATCCAAAGCATTTATAGATCCCCTTGGCGGGCGAAACTGTAAATGAGGGGGTTTTCTCATTATGGAACGGGCAAAGCCCGATATAATTCGTCCCTCTTCGTTTTAGTACAACGAATTCCCCTACCACTTCTTCAATGCGACTGGCAGACAAGATGTTATCGATCGTGGACTTTGGGATCAAATCGGATTATTATTTGGTGCTAAGGTAGTGAAAATAGCGAAGTAGCGAAAATGCGAAATAGCGAAAAATAATGAATTACCTGAACTTCTGAATTCTGCATTACATTCGATCTATCAGCTTCCGGCAAAACCTTCAAACGTCTTCGGCGTTATCAATTGAAAAGAGCTTCCAGGATATGCATGGGAGAATGTTTTAGGCGGCCGTGCTTTACCTTCGGCTTTCCATTTAAATTCAAAAGCATCCAATCTCCCATCCCTGTCTTCAAGATAGTCGATCTCCTGTTGCTGAGTCGTTCTCCAGAAGTAACAGTTTCCATAAAGGTTATGATAATGAATGACTTTTCTTCTTTCACTGACAAGGAAATTTTCCCACAAGGCCCTGGTATCTGTTCTTAAACCGGTGGAAGTAAAGTTAGAGAGGATCGAATTCCTGATACCATTATCGAGAAAGTAAATTTTCCTGCTTTTGCGCAGTTCTGTTCGCAAATTCCTGCTGAATGCAGGTAGTGTGAAGACAACAAAGGCTTTTTCCAGGAGGTCAATATAGCGTTCGACAGTTTCCTTATCAGCCCCTATCTGCCTTGAGAGCTCATTGAAGGAAACTTCATTTCCAAGTTGAAGCGCCAATGATTTCAGAAGCTGCTGCAGGAGGGATGGCTTCTTGATTTTTTCATATGCAAACAAATCCTTATAAAGATAGCTGTCAGATAGTAAGCCCAGGTTTCGCCGTTCTTCACCAGGATTGTTTATAACTTCAGGGTAATAGCCATAAACGAGACGATGTTCCAGCATCCTTCGTTCCTCTGATTTTCCGCTCCAGCCTGACATTTCCTCAAAAGATAAAGGGTAGAGAAAATGTTCAAATTTTCTACCCGTCAGAGGTTCACTGATGTTTTCAGCCAGTTCAAATGCCGAGGAACCGGTAGCAATTACCTGAACATCCGGAATATTATCCGTGATAAGTTTAATGGTAATCCCTATATTATGGATGCGCTGGGCCTCATCTATGATCAACAGTTCATTTTTCCCGATAAACGACTTAAGCTGAGTGGAAGTGACATTCTCCAGCATTTCACGTGTATCCGGTTCATCCCCGTTTACGAAAAGGTTGTCAACTCCTGAATCAGCGGCTAATTTCTTTACCAGTGTGGTTTTTCCTGATTGCCTGGGTCCGTAAAGGATAATTGCCTTACCTTTGAAAAGATCGTTCTTAATATTCGATTCAAGAATGCGTGGTATCATGAGGATAATTTATGCAAAATTAAATAATATTCGTTTGTAAACGAAAATTATATGTATAAATTTCGGTTTGAAACGAGATTTTTGTACTTATTATTTAACAACTCAGCTCGTGCGCGCTTGTAGCGTGTGCGTGGGGTGTTATCATTTCTAAATTCTAAACATATGAATTCTTAATACCTGCATTCTACGTTTATCTTTAACTTATCCTTCATATATCCTTCGTAAAAAAACCAATATAAATATACTATAAACCTGTTATTGATATGGCGAATACCGAAGGAAACTTCTTGTGTGTTGGGTTGTGAGTAGATTCCCACATATCTGGTATCTGGCATCCGGCATCCCAAAATAATAGGCAGCCGGTTTTTATTTGGGCCCGATTTCGATCAAAATTATTAATTTTAAACCCTAAAATCACATTGATGAACAGGAGAGAATTTTTTAAACGGAGCATACTGACCGGTGCCGCTTCCGGGGTTGCTTTAACAGGTGGTAATTTTAAAAAGATATTTGCTGCAATTTCCCCGCAAGTAAAGGGTCCTTATGACATGGTGGCCGTAAAGGGTGGCGAGCCTGTCCAGATGTTCGACAAAGCTATAGAGTCGCTGGGCGGGATGAAAAATTTTGTTAAAAAAGGTCAGACGGTTGTAGTCAAGCCGAATATCGGGTGGGATGCCCTGCCCGAACGGTCGGCCAATACCAATCCCCAGCTCATAAAAAGGATCATTGAGCAATGTTATTCAGCCGGAGCAAAACAGGTTTATGTTTTTGACAATACCTGCGATGAATGGCTGAAATGTTATGAAAACAGCGGTATCCAGTATGCGGTGAAAGAAGCCGGCGGAAAAATAGTACCGGGGAATTCGGAAGGCAATTACCATGAAGTGGAGATCAAACAGGGGAAAAAGCTTAAAAACGCCAAGGTCCATGAGCTTATCCTGAGCTCGGATGTGTTTTTCAATGTTCCTGTTTTGAAAAGCCATAGTTCTACACAGATCACTGCTTCGATGAAAAATCATATGGGCATTGTCTGGGACAGGCGTTACTGGCACCGGAATGATCTCGATCAGTGCATTGCTGATTTTGCCGCCTACCGCAAGCCAGACCTTAATATCGTAGATGCTTACCGTGTGTTGACCAAACGAGGTCCGAAAGGTGTTTCCGATGAAGATGTAGTCCTGATGAAGTCGCTGATCATTTCAAAGGATATCGTTGCCGCCGATGCTGCTTCAGCAAAACTTTTCGGACTGGAACCTGAGCATATCCGTCATATCAAGCTTGCAGATGAGGCAAAAGTAGGAACGATGGATCTCACAAAGCTGAACATCAACCGTATCAAGCTTTCATAGGATGCAGCAGACCTTCCTGAAAAAGATCAGGGTTGTTCTTTCGCTTCTTTTCCTGGTTTTAACCGTATTCATTTTCATTGATTTTGCCCAATTCCTTTCGGCGAAGCTCATTCATGCCGTCCTTTTTTTACAGTTTATTCCATCGTTTCTTGATTTTATTCACCTTTTCACCGTGGCAGCCTCAGGGTTTATTTTTATTCTTATCCTGACATTGCTTTTTGGCAGAGTCTATTGTTCGACAATTTGCCCGCTGGGAACGCTACAGGATATTTTTATCCGGCTCAGACGATTCAGAAAAAAAAAATCGTTCAAGTATCAAAAGTCCTTGCGGATTATTCAGTACTCCATACTGGCTGTTATTCTCATCGCATTTTTGTTTAAAAATATTTTCTTTCTGAATCTTCTTGATCCTTTCAGTTTGGCAGGAAAAATTTTCACAAACTTTTTCCGTCCCTTGTACTATGGTATCAATAATCTTGCTGCCAGCATACTGACATCATTTGACATGTATTATTTATACCCGGTGACGGTTTATCGCTTATCATTACCGGCTGTAATTTTTACCGGTCTTTTTTCCGTGACCATCATCCTGCTTTCTCTTTACCGGGGAAGATGGTTTTGCAATGCCATTTGTCCGGTTGGAACAACACTCGGAATAGTATCAAAAATCTCATTTTTTAAGATCAGGATTGATGCAAATAGTTGCACTTCCTGCGGGTTATGCATGGCTGTGTGCAAGGCAGGGTGCATCGATTATAAGAAGCAAAAGATTAATTTTTCCAAATGTGTGGCTTGTTTTAATTGCTTTAAGGTGTGCCCGGAAGAAGGAATAAAATACACCACACTCCCATCTCCCCCTCTCTTTAAGGAGAGGGGGCCGGGGGGTGAGGTACCTTTTGACAGAGGAGTTCCTCGACGGACTTTCCTGAAAACCACCCTTATTGGGCTGGCCGGGGGAATACCGCTTATTGCCGCAAGCAAGAAGGAGATTGTGAACAATGAACATCCGAGGACAACGAGTGAATCACCTGTCACACCTCCAGGGGCTGTAAGCATTTGGCATTATACTGAAAAATGCACAGCGTGCCATCTTTGTGTCAGCGTCTGTCCTACAAAGGTCCTTCAGCCGGCTTTCCTTGAATACGGGTTAACCGGACTGTTCCAACCCAGGATGGATTTTCACACAAACTTCTGTAATTTTGAGTGTATTCTTTGCTCGGAGATCTGTCCTGCCGGCGCCATTTTACCCGTTACAAAAGATCAGAAGAAAACGATTCAGATAGGAGTATCAAAATTCATAAAGAATATTTGCGTTGTTGTTGAAAAGCATACTGTTTGCGGAGCCTGCTCGGAACATTGTCCCACAAAAGCCGTGGAAATGGTTCCCTGGCTTGACAATCTGAAGATCCCGAAAGTCGATGAGAAAATATGCGTTGGTTGCGGAGCCTGCGAGTATGCCTGTCCCACAAAACCGGATAAAGCCATTTATGTCGAATCAAATCTCTATCATCATAAAGCGATGAAACCGTTGAAAAAAGTCGAGGGACAGATAAAAACGAGCAAGCCGGAGGAGGACTTCCCCTTTTGATTACGGATTACGAATTACGGATTACGAATTGTCACATTAAATCTTTTAATTTCGCTATTTCGCTACTTCAACAGTTCACCCGTTATAATTATGATCCAAGTTATAAGGTTTAAATTCGAGGACACTGAATACGCAAAACAGGCTTTTGCCATCCGGCGGAAAGTATTCGTAGATGAGCAGGGGGTTGATCCTGCACTTGAATATGATAAGGAAGAGGAGGCACATCATTATTTACTGATGATAACCGACAAACCTGTTGCAACGGCAAGGTGGAGGGAGACTGAAAAAGGGATTAAACTGGAACGATTTGCAGTACTTACCGAATTCAGGAACCGGGGATTTGGAGAGATCATTTTAAAGGAGGTACTGAAGGATATCGTAACAATGCAACGAATCATCTATCTTCATTCACAGCTAAGGGCTGTTCCTTTTTATGAGAGGAATGGATTTGTTAAAAAGGGCCCGGTTTTTTATGAAGCAAATATGGGGCATTACTATATGGAATTCACAGGCTAAAGCGGAACTTCTTCCCAACCATCCTTACCTTTAAGGACGAGTGTTTTAAATCCCAGATCTATCAGGATTTTCGTTGCTTCCGGGAAATAAAGAGAAAGCTCATTTGGTTTATGTGCATCGGAACTAAGGATAATGGGAATTTCAAGAGACTTAACTTTTTTCAGAATTTCTGGTCCGGGGAATAAAGTTTCTGACCGTTGTTTATAAACCCCGCGGGTATTGATTTCGATAATACATCCTGATTCCCTGGCCAGGTTAAGCGTTTCATCCACAAGAGCAACATACCAATCGTCACTTTCCGAGAAATATCTTCCCCTGTTGTACATTTTGATCTTATCAAGATGCCCGATGATATCAGGCTTTTCATTAACGATCATTTCATTCAGTTGATGGTAATATACAGTGACGGCTTTGCGAATATCTCCACCGAAAATTTCTTTTAATCCCTGGTCATAGATTTCTACGTTTGGACCATCAATGAACCATAGCTCATTTGAATTCCCGTTTTTAACGAAATGTACCGACCCGATGAAATACTCGAAGGTGAAGTTCTTACGGTAGTAACTGATTGGTTGAGTGATTCCGGGGATGTAGTCGATTTCAAGACCGAGGAGGATTAAAAGAGATGCCGGATGCCGGATACCGGATACTGCATCAGCATATTGCTGTATCTTTCCCTCGCGTATCGCGAAGGTATTCTTAAACGGTACCGGGGAGTGGTCGGAAAATCCGATAACGGAAAACCCTTGGCGGATGGCCTCTTCGACATATTTTTCCGGGTTATCGGAACCGTCGCTGAATCTCGTGTGAGTATGGAGGTTGAATGGCAATTACGGATTACGGATTACGAATTAATTTTCAGCGCGTTATGTGGAGATTACTTTATAAACTTTATCTGCACGACGGAGAAGAACATCAATGGGAATTGAAAAAAAATCCCCTTTACTGGTTTTATCACTATTGTGCAGATCGATGCGAATTTCAGGAATAGTATATTCAATCGATCCGGTGGTTGGGCTCTGGATGTAAATTTTATCTCCAACAGCCAAGGTTCCGGCTTCCATCTTTATTTCGGCGACCTTGAGGCGGGTAAAGTAATTTGTAACTTTTCCGATATATTCCTTTGTCGTGGTTGCCATCGATCCATGCTGAGCGACCCATTCGCCCATTTTCTTTCCCAGGTAATATCCGTCCCAGAACCCCCGGTTATAGACCCTGCTCAGCCGTCCGATCCATTGATCGATCTTTTCCTGTGTATAAGTACCATCGGCAACAGCATTGACGGCTTCCTTATAACAGGAAATCACAGTCTTCACATACTCGGGACTACGACCGCGACCTTCGATCTTCAGAATCGTAACTCCGGCATTTATGATCTTATCGAGAAACCCGATCGTACAGAGATCTTTGGGAGACATGATGTATTCATTATCCACAGCAAGTTCGACTTCCCCTTCGAAATCGGTCACACGGTAAGGCCGTCGGCATACCTGGAAACAAGCGCCCCTGTTGGCGGATGAGTTGTAATTATCAAGGCTCAGATAACATTTGCCGGAAATGGCCATACAAAGTGCCCCGTGTGCAAAAAGCTCGATTTGAACCGGCTTCCCAGAAGGACCCGAAATTTTTTTCTTTTTGATTGCATTTGTCAGCGCGGAGACCTGTTCAAGGCTAAGTTCCCTCGCGGTGACCATCACATCGGCAAATCGGGAATAATATTTTATTGCTTCAATATTGGAGATATTTGTCTGGGTCGACATGTGCACTTCCATGCCGACTGAACAGGCATACTGGATCACGGCCTGATCGGATGCAATTATAGCAGAAATCCCGTTTTTCTTCGCGGAATCTATAATTTTCTTCATCTCCTTCACTTCTTCATCATAAATAACACTATTGAGGGTAAGATAGGTTCGGATATTTGCTTTTTTACAAATATTTGAGATTTTTACCAGGTCGCGAAGCGTGAAATTAATGGAAGATCTTGACCGCATATTGAGATTCCCGACTCCGAAATATACCGAATCAGCCCCTGCCTGAATAGCGGCCTGTAATGATTCAAACGAACCAACGGGAGCGGTAATCTCCATGGATTGGGAATTCTATTAGTTTTTGTGCAAAGGTAACCAGAAAGAGTGAAGAGTGAACAGTTAACAGTGAACAGTGAATAAAAACGAACTTCGTGTCAGTATAAAACATGCCAGGTATTTTGAACGGTGAACCAATTGCGATAACAGTTTGTAACTTTGCAGCGTATTTTACGTCAATACTATTTATTCATTTTTTCTCCAATTCTATTATAAATTAATATACGATACATATGAAAACTCAACAATTCATATCTGGTAAAGGAGTTGCATTCTTTATCCTGATCCTGTTTTTTCAAAATTCATTTTCGCAACCAAAGCAAAATGTGAATCAGGTTGAAGCAAAAATAATAGACAACAATCTGACCGTGTATTTGGGAGGTGGCGGGAACAGTGGTATCCTGGTTACCGATAGCGCCGTTGTCGTAATCGATACAAAGATGGGAACCGAGGCGGAGAATTTATACACTTTAGCAAAAGAAAAAGCCGGGGGGAAGAAGATCATAGTGATCAACACACATTATCATGGTGATCATACGAAAGGGAATATGTTTTATAAAGGCTGTAAGATCTATATTGGAAGTTATGACAAATCCTTTCTCGCCAAAAACGTGGAGCGTGAGAACATGCCTACTGATTTTGTAACAAAGGAACTTAAACTGAATCTTGGCGATGAGACTGTTCAGATTTATAATCTTGGTCAGGCTCATACGTTTCAGGATGTGGTTGTTTATCTTGAAAACCGGAGAGTAATGTTTTGCGGCGACCTGATTTTTAATAAGATAAATCCGGTGCTTAAAAAGGAAAGCGGAGCCAATGTTGACAGCTGGATCCTTGCACTCAATGCCATTCTGATGGGATGGGAAATTACCACACTGGTCCCCGGACATGGCGCCCCGGGCACTAAAGATATTGCAATCCATATGAGAGAATATCTCGAAGACATGCAGGAAGCGGCTGAAAATCCTGAAAAAGCTGACAAGCTGAAATCCAAATATAAAAATTGGGTCGAGATACCGGAAATGACATCACCGGAGAAAACGATTGAATATATCAAAGAAAATAAGTAAGTCGGCAGTCGGCAGTCGAAAATTAGCATTATCTTTAGTATATGAATGGGCTTGATAAAAAGAATTATTTAACCAATTAATCCTTTAGGAGGTATTTATGAAAAAATATTTGTTGGCGATACAGTTTTTCTTTCTGCTGATCATTGTCACCTATGGCCAGGAAGGAATGTGGCTTCTTTCCCAGCTTGATCAGCTTGATCTGAATAAAAAAGGACTTTCCATTCCGGTAAGCAACATTTATAATAAAGACAACCCTGCACTATGCAATGCTGTGCTTGAGTTGGGTGGAGGTACGGCATCTTTCATCTCACCGGAAGGATTGATCATAACCAATCATCATGTTGCCTTTGCCGCTCTTCAACGTTCATCAACAGTAAGCAGTGATTATTTAACCAATGGTTTTTTAGCGACAAACCGACCGGATGAACTAAAAGCATCCGGTTATACTGCCAATATGCTCATGGACATGAAAGACGTGACCTCTGAGGTTACGGAGGCCGCAAAAGGTGTTACCGATCCGGTAGAAAAAGACAAAAACATAAATGCTAAAATTTCAGCAATGACTGACGCACTGGAGAAAGGGAAGGATGATATCAATGCAAGGATAGTGGAGATGTATAATGGGAAACAATATATTTTGTTCGTTTATAAGGTATTTAAAGATGTCCGGATCGTATATTCCCCTCCTCTTTCCATTGGGAATTATGGTGGAGAAATTGATAACTGGATGTGGCCCAGGCATACGGGGGATTTCTCGTTCATGAGGGTTTATGTTTCACCCAATGGTACAGGAAAAGAATACAGCAAGGATAATATTCCTTACAAACCAAAAATCTGGCTTAAAGTTTCCAATACTCCGCTAAAGGATGGGGATTTCACTTTTATTGTAGGGTATCCCGGGATGACCACACGCTACAGAACCTCCACCTCGGTGAATTGGAACCAGGAATATAATTATCCGTTCGCCATCAGTAATTTTATAGAGATCATTGATCTTATGGATGAACTTACCAAAAACGATGCTGCTGGTAAACTTAAAGTTGCGAGTCTGGAAAAAAGTCTGGCAAATGTTATGAAGAATTATGAAGGAAAACTTGAAGGGATGAAAAAAACCAATTTTCTTCAGAAAAAAATAAATTTTGAAAAAGATTTTCTCAAGTGGGCCAATAGTAATCCGGGAACAAAAATAAAATATGGTGATATCCTTGAAAAAGAAAAAGAGCAATATAAATTGATTGCAAGCAACAGGGAGCGGGATGATATATTAGGGATCTTCCAGGGTTTGGCCAGCACCCAGCTCAGCATTGCCAATGCGATATATTCCGTAACCAAAGAAATGGAAAAACCGGAGAGTGAAAAGCAACCCGGTTTCAATGATAGAATGATCCAGGAGACAATTGATGGATTACAGTACAGTTATGATAATTATTATGAACCGGCAGATAAGGCTTTACTGGTCCGTGCCCTGAAAATGGCAGATACGCTTCCACAGGACCAGCGGATCCACGGACTTGATTATATTCTTAACGACAAATCAAAAACCATTGTACAATTTGTCGACGAGGCATTTAAAACCTCAAGGTTGAGCGATGTCGAATATGCTAAAAACCTTTTCAAAAAATCATCGACAGAACTGGCTGCATTAAATGATCCATTCATCAACATGGAGATTGGCCTTTATCCGGTAACGGAAGAGATGCAAAAAACCAGCCAGACTTTTTCATCCAATGTGACTGATATCAGAAAGCAGTACCTGGATGCACTCTACGAATGGAAAGGAAAAACTCTTTACCCGGATGCAAACAGCACCATCCGCTTCACTTCCGGTCAGGTTAAAGGATACCAACCCAGGAATGCGGTATGGTATTATCCATTAACTACTCTTCAGGGTGTGGTTGAAAAAAATACCGGCACCGAACCATTCAATGCACCTGCGGGATTGGTTGATCTCTATAAGAAAAAAGATTTTGGTAAATGGATGGATCCCGGACTTAAAGATGTTCCGGTAGCATTCCTGAACCAGTGTGATATCACCGGGGGTAATAGCGGAAGTCCTGTCATGAATGCAAAAGGAGAATTGGTAGGGGTAGTATTTGATGGAAATTACGAAGCCCTTATCAGTGACTGGCAATATGATTTCAATCTCCAGAGGGCAATATCGGTAGATATCCGCTATGTATTATTTGTGACGGAAAAATTCGGGAAAGCAGGATTTATCCTCGATGAAATAGGTGTTCCGCATTAATCTGCCTCACCCGCCGCGGTGCTGCCTTAAGAATCTTTGTGATCTTTGTGTAAATCATTGTGAACTTTGTGGTTAATTAAAAAAAACTCAACCACAATGAACACCAAGAAGGCACAAAGCACACAAAGAAAAAAAGTAACATCCGTTGTACTTTTTGCCATCTTCAGGAAAAGCAGAGGTGATTGGTTAATTGATCGATAAGTTAAATTGAGATCATTCGCTACTTTGCAAGATCCTTCTGAAACTGCTCCCTGTCCTGTTTTGATAAGCTCTGACAATTATCAAGCATCGTCCTGCGGAGCTCGGTGGAAAATTTTTTGGCGAATGCTTTATCCTGGACCTTATCGCCGTACTTCTGTTTGAATTCCTGGTATAAAATGGTCATTTCATTCTGGATCTTTTTAACATCTGCCTGCAATTTATTGATAGTGGCTGTGTCGTTGGGATTTGCGACCCGGAGTTTAGACATCACTTCAATGTTACGGCACATAGCATCGCCAATTTGATCAGTTTCTTTTTTCAAGTCATTGCTTTTACAGCCGGAAAAGAGGATAATAACGGTGATGATCACTGGAAGAAAAAATTGTCTTGCACGCATGATGGTTGTGTTTGAATGATCCTGGGCAAATGTAAGGAAATTATTTACGATTTACGAGGTACGATATACGATTGAATTTTTGATTTACGATATACGATTTTTTACTATTTAAACGTCAATCGTCGATCGTACATTCAATCGTAAATCTAAAATCGTACCTCGTAAATAAAAAAATTATGGTTTCAGTGGTTTAATATTGAGTTCTTTCCATTGTTCGTCACTTATTCCTGCCGGAGTATCTATCATTACGTCCCTGCCGGCATTATTTTTTGGAAAGGCAATATAGTCACGGATGGAGTCGCCGCCTCCGAAAATAGTACACCAGCGGTCGAAACCAAAAGCTATTCCACCATGAGGAGGAGCGCCATATTCAAACGCATTCATTAAAAAACCGAATTGATCCTGGGCGTTTTCATCCGTAAATCCCAGGACTTTAAACATCTTCTGCTGCAGTTCCTTATTATGGATCCGGATCGAACCGCCACCGATCTCCACACCATTTATTACAAGATCATAAGCATTGGCCCTGACAGCTCCGGGATCTGTATCCAATAAAGGTATGTCTTCCGGAAGAGGCGATGTAAACGGATGATGCATGGCATAGAACCGTCGCGCTTCATCATTCCATTCCAGCAATGGAAAATGAGTGACCCAAAGAGGTTTAAATTCACCTGATTTGCGCAATCCCAAACGGTTTCCCATCTCCAGCCGCAAATCGTTCATGGCAAAGCGTGTTTTCTCTTTCGGGCCGGCCATGATAAACAGGAGGTCACCCGGTTTTGAATTGAATCTTTGAATGATTGCCGTAAGATCAACCGGGGAGAAAAACTTGTCGATAGAGGATTTTATTGAACTATCCTTTCCATATTTTATATAGATAAGTCCCGCTGCCCCGGTTTGTGGCCGTTTGACCCATTCGGTGAGCTCATCGAGTTGTTTCCTGGTATATTCAGAACAACCCTCTGCACAAATACCAACCACGAGCTCTGCTTCATCAAATACCCTGAAGCCCTTACCCTTTGCAAGGTCATTAAGTTCGGTTAATTTCATCCCGAAACGGATATCCGGTTTATCTGACCCATATTCAGCCATCGCCTCCTGGTAAGTCATCCTGGGAAAGGTGGGAACATCCAAATTTTTAACCGCTTTGAAAAGATGTCTGGCCAGGCCTTCGAATGTGTTTAAAATATCTTCCCGTGTAACAAATGACATTTCGCAGTCGATCTGTGTAAATTCAAGCTGCCGGTCGGCGCGGAGATCTTCATCCCGGAAGCATTTCACGATCTGGAAATAACGGTCAAAACCGGCGATCATCAAAAGCTGCTTAAAGGTTTGGGGAGATTGTGGCAGGGCATAGAATTGTCCGGGGTTCATCCTGGAAGGGACGACAAAATCCCTGGCGCCCTCAGGAGTAGATTTGATCAGGACGGGTGTTTCTATCTCAATGAACCCTTGTGAATTCAAATAATTCCTGGTCTCGATGGACATTTTATGCCTCAATTCGAGATTCTTTTTATTGACAGTCCGGCGGAGGTCGAGGTAACGGTATTTCATCCGTAATTCTTCCCCGCCGTCTGTCTCATCTTCAATAGTAAAAGGCGGAATTTTTGATGGATTCAGGATCTCGAAACTTTCTATATTGATCTCGATTTCCCCTGTCGGGATCTTCAGGTTTTTATTGCTTCTTTCGGCGACAATTCCTTTCGCAGAAAGAACGAATTCGCGACCAAGCTTGCGAGCCTCCATACACAAAGCTGCATTTGACGTTATATTGAATACAAGCTGGGTTATCCCGTAACGGTCACGGAGGTCAATGAAGGTCATTCCTCCCATATCCCTTGATCTATTTACCCAACCGCAGAGTGTTACGTTCTGTCCGACATGTTGCAAATTGAGTTCACCGCAGGTTTGTGTTCTTAACATAGCATTTAACTTTGAAAAAGCGAAGGTACTAAAAAGAAGGGATGCCAGATGCCGGATACCAGCTACCAGATAAAAAATGATTAATAAAGGTATTACCTTTTGAGGGTCAAGACGATTAATGGGGAAAAATTTATGAAATACAAAGATTTGGAAGTATGGAAAAAGGCTAGGGAATTAGTCTCTGATATACACAGTATGACTCTGGAAGATTTACCTAAGTTCGAAATGTATGAAACCGGAAGTCAGATAAGACGATCGATGAACTCAGTGCGGGCGAATATTGTTGAAGGGTATGGAAGAAGATGCTATAAGCAGGATTTTTTACATTTTCTTGTCTATGCGGAATCTTCAACAGACGAAACCATTGATCATCTTGAAAGTCTATATGAAATAGGCTCTCTAAAATCAAAAGAAAAATACCAAAGCCTTCACGAAAGACTCGTCATTCTTGGCAAAATGCTTAATAATCTGAGCAAAAAAGTCAAACAAGAATACCGCACCTAGCATCTAACATCTGGCATCTGGTAATTATTCACGCACGCGCTGAAAGCGCGCGCGAACTAAGAGCATCTGGCATCCGCTAATTACTTGATACTAACCCTGACACCACTTGAATGAGCGGCAAATTCGGGAGCATACATGCATTGTACTGTAGAGATTCCATTTGAATAATTACCGGCTGCATTAACTACCAGAGGATATTCGAATACGTAAGTACCTTTTGGCAGATAGTCAAAGAAAAAGTTGGTTGCAACATCTGTAGTGGATTGGTAGTATCCAAGGCCATCCTGGTATCTGTATCCGGAAAGTCCTGCCCCTGCAGCCCCCACCCCGGATGGGGAGGGGGATGGGGGGAGGGGCTCAAAAGCAGATGCCCTCATATCTTTGAGATGGACAAATTCAAGGTTACGGTCGACTGTGAGGATGATACGAACTTTGAGCTTATCGCCAACCTTGAGCCCCACCCCCGGCCCCTTCCCACCCGGGGAGGGGAGTTTCTTATCTGAAGTATCATTCGTAATTCGTAATTCGTAATCCGTAATTTCCTGCAATACCGGTCCGGAAGGAGAATTCTTTTCGAGATAAAGCTTCTTTTCGATTTTAAGAGGTGTCTGAGCAGGAGTGATCTTATCCAGGTCTTCAAAATATTGCCAGTAAACGGCTCCCCATGCCACCCCATCGTCAGATTTTACGATCTTAACCTTTCCCATATCCGGGGTAATTTCTGTTCCTGACCAGGAAACCTGGAAATAACCTGTTCCTGCTTCTGCCTTTGTATCCTCCAGCTTTGAAGCATCGATCTTCGCTTTTCCGATGGTTATCTTTACATCCGGTGTTGTTGCCAGCAGATCCAACCCTCTTAAGAGCAATGCATAACAGGCTTCTGCTGTTGCCCGGCTGGTCTTCCAGTCCTGGGTTTGTTTCTGTTTCAATAACCAGATCTTCATCTCCTCTATGGCATTTTTGTCGGCTGTGATCTCCTGAAAAGCTTCGATCAGCAATGACTGTGCTTCAACCGGCGCCTGGTATACCTCATATCCCCCCTGCGATACCCAGTACATCCCAAGCTCCGGAGAATGCTGAGCTTTTTCCGACAACGATTTAAGGATTGAAATTGGAGTTTTTTTATCCCCAAGCCGGGATAAAGCTAATGCAATCATACCCTGGGAATAGATATCATTTTGAAGCCAATACCGGGCAGCCTGGGCTTTGAAATAATCAAAAGCGGGAGAGACCCCTCCCCCTCCCCCTTCCCCCTTGGGGGAGGGGCCTGGGGTGGGGAAATAGCTTCTTGCATATAAATACTGAACCTGGGTGAAACCCAAATGGTTCTCTTCCATCTTATCAGGAAATTGTTTCTTCACATTCTCATAATCCTTCAACAATTCGCCATCGAGAAACTGAACAGCTTTTGTGATCATGTCCCAGGTGGTTTTATCTTCATGAATATTTTTTATTCCGAGATGATCGAGATGGCCAAGGCCTGTCACAATATTTTGAGTGATGTACCTGCTTTCCTGCATGCCTTCGAACCAGGGCCAGGCGCCATTCAATGACTGCATTTTCCTGAGCCTGGCCAGGTTTTGACTTAACCGGCCGGAAAGTGTATTCAGGTCAAAAAGGAGTGCCACTCGTTGTTTGCGCTGACTTTCCGATTTCGCTTCCATGACCCATGGAGTTTCCTGAAGGATCGCAGATTTCAGCTGCTGGTTTTTTTCCAGGTTGGATAAAAGCGCCTCCGGTGTAATATTCTTCCAGGTGTCGAATACTTTTTTGATCTTCGGATTTGAATTGGCAATAAAAGCAGCGATACTATTGGCATAAAAAGCGTTGAAAATATTGTCGGCATTCGGATATACCGGTTCATCCAATAAGGGTAAAGCTTGTATCGCATACCATGCAGGATTTGAGGCAAATTCAAGGGTAAGCTTATAGTTTTTCAGGGTGTTTTCTTTCTTATTGAGACCGGTGGTTTGTAAAAGCTTTTCAAAATTAAAATCGAATGATCCTTTTCCACGGACTGGCAAAGGCAATGATTCCGTGACAAGCATGCGATTGGTAAGGACAGGGAAAGCATTTTCTTCTGCATCGGTGAAATTTTCAGCTTTTGCGGCGATATGAAATTGGAGAACGCTCAATAATGGATCTACCGGTATTATGAGCTTCCATTCGAAATTCTCACTTTGACCCTGATCAAGAGTAAATGATACCTGGTGCCTGATGCCTGGTGCCTGGTGCCTGAAACGGGATGAATCTTGAATAATGTCAATGGGTTTTTGAGTGATCGCATCGGTGAATTCAAGGGTTACTTCGCCCGCAAGATCCAGGGCACCCAGGTTCACAACTTTGGCACTGAAAATGACGGTATCTCTCTGCCTGACAAATCTCGGGGCATTCGGGAAAACCATCAGATCTTTTTGTGTGATGACTTCTTTCTCCAGCTGTCCCCAATCCAGTTGTTTGGTATGGGCAAAACCCAGGAGCTTCCATTTGGTAAGAGATTCGGGAACAGTAAATTTCAGGGAGATGTTCCCGTTTTTATCTGTCAGTAAAGCAGGATAGAAAAAAGCTGTTTCACGGAAATCCCTTCGTACCTGGTACGCCGGCATAACAGGTACCGGAGCTTTTTCCGGTTTCTGTTTCACCTCCAGGTTCATGTCCATTGGAGGGACGGGAATGTTCTCGCCAACGTGTTCTTTGCCACCACCGGGTTGTATCATCGGTTCAATGCCGGAAACGTTTCTATCCGACATTTTCAGGATCCCCGTTCCGTAACGTGAAGCGTTGAAATAATTGTATCCAAACCAGTTCAACTGGGGGTAATCACGACCGGTATATTCGCCGGCGACCGTATGCAAAGGATTATAGGTTCCGGCAGCTATTTTAAAGGAATTAGTAACCTCCCACGGATTGGATAAGAAATATTTCCTGCTGAGGGAAAAATTCCAGGTGTTTGGTGAAAACAGATCAAGAGATTCATCATACATGGCAGTGAGGAACTCAGCTTCAGCGCCTTTGCCGGCAGGATCTTTGATAGTGATCTTCCATTCTTCATTTTGCCCGGGAGAAAGCTTATCCCGGAAAGATTCAAAGGAAATACCGAGTTTTTTACTTGGATAAGGAACCGTTATCATCTGACTATTCTGGAAAACCCTGTTATGTCTTATGAAGAGGAAATTCACCGCACAGTTACCCCGGTAGTCCTCTTTAACCGGTATCTCCACGAGCATTTGCCTGTTAGTCAGTTTCAGCCATTGACGCGATTGAAGGCTGTCATGTGCCCATATCTCGTAGATGACATTTATGTTTTCATCTTTCGAACCGATCAGGAACTGCGCCTTTTCCCCTGGTTCACATGAAGTTTTCAATGGAACGAACCAGTTCATGGTGTTGATGGAAAGTTCTTTCGAAGAAGGATCGAAAACAGTAAAAAATGTTTTTGTTTCAACATTTTCTCCAAAAGGATCTTTTGCGCTCAAGATCATACGGTAGAAACCGGGTTTCAAAGGAGCAAAAGAAGGGAGACGGGAAGAAAGATGCTGCAAGCTTACTATGCTGTCATCCTTTGTATTGATCGTTGTCTCAGATATAGATTCTGCCTGCCACTTCTCCGGGTTGTCCTCGTCATCATAAACATCAAAAGGAAATTCAAGGTAGAAATCCTTTTGATTGATAATACTACGATCTGCCCTTTTCCACATACGTTTCCTGAATAAACGATCCGGCTGGCTGAGCCGTGTAATCGTAACCTGGACATTGGCAGGCGTGGGCCTTCCGTTCAGGTTTTTCGTGGTTACCTTGATAACAGTGTCTTTTGCGATATTTATTTTTTCCGGCAAATCCGACCCGATCAGCAACGAAATATATCCTGCCGAAACATTTGCCTCGTTCGATTGTGTCTCTCCATTAATATCCGTTATGTCGGCATATATCAGGTAATCAAATACAGGATTATTGCTTCTTGGAATGGTACGATCGGGAATTGCTTTAAAAGTTATGGAGAAATCCCCGTTAATAAGACTATGAGTTGTCCCGTTCGTTATTTCAATCTCCGGGGAAATGGGGAATGGAATAGACCATCTGCTGTTCCAAAATGGGAAACGTGCCGTACGAACCACCCGGTATCTCACCGATGCACCGCCGATATTGTTACCTGCATATCCGGTTGCTTTCCCCTTGAGGATAATTGAATCGCTGACACGGTAATTTCCTTCCAACGGATTAAAAGTTACCATAAAAGTCGGACGCTTATATTCTTCAACCGAAAGAACCACAGACCCTGAACCATTTGAAATCGTCACTTGACCAAGCAAGACGCCCTGAGGGGCAATGAACATACCGTTAAATGATCCGAACTCATTGGTAACAAAAGTCTGTTCGGATATTTTCTGATAATTGACATCCGTAAATGTGACCGTGGTTTTCAGATCCGGTTTTAGCTTCTGATCATCACCGGCCTGTTCGATGATGATACCTTTGAAATAAATGGTCTGACCAGGCCGGTAAATGGCGCGATCTGTAAAGAAATAGGTATGTAATGCCGGTTTTTCAGGTTTCTCGGTAAACGGATACTGGTAAATATTATCGGTAATGAAAAGGTCATCCTTCACTTTCAGTTTGATAAAAAACCCCGAATAATTTGTGCCTAAAGTCAGGGGAGGGATAGAAAAAAAGCCGTTATTATCTGTAACATAATCATTCATTTTCCGGGTTTCATACCTCCGCGATGTATAATTATAATACTTTGTCCATGCTTCCGCTGGAACGTTTTGCAAGGGATTTCCTGTTTCCCTGTCAAGAATATAAAAATTAAAACCACCTTTAGGAGTTCTCTGAGAGATATAACTGATCTGGGTGGAATAAAAAGAAGAAAAAGTAATTGCCTGCTTATCTGATCCGAAATCCTTATCGGAGGAACAAAGAAGAATATAATACCCTTTCGAAACGGCCGGAATGCTGATTTCCACGCTGTGTTTCTGGAAATCACCATCGGTTGGGAGAACCACTGACCATGATCTGACCGAAGCCAGGCTGGTATAATATTTCAGGATCTCTTGCTGGTTCATAGTGGAAATCTTATTCTGGGTTGCTTCAGGATCAACTTTGATCAACCGGAACCAAACCGTTGAAATATTCCTTAATTCCAGCAATCCCAGGGATGGCTTATCGGGATTAATTGCATATTCAGTGGTAATTTCCAACGAGGATCGCCGGATATTCTCTTCCAGTGTCCTGCAGCGCTTTGCACCGTCGCTTTCAGGGAAGCGCCGGATCGCATTTTCACAATATTCAAGCGAAGATTTGATATCCCATTTGTGCTTTTCCGATTCTAACGGACGGTACTCCTGGCCTATGGTGAAAAGAAAATTTGCAATCGCATAGGAAATATCCGTCGACCAGGGTGAATCATCAGAATCCTTTTCGAACTGGTTCAGGGATAAAAGGTAAAGACTATCTTTCCCTTCAACTACAGCGGTCCGCAAAAGGTAAGAAAACCTTTGAAGTTCCTCATCAATCAATGCCTGCGGGTTTTTATCGTTGAAATGAAAAGCAGTAAGATCACGAAGGATTGTAATGGCGTAATATTCCATTGAGGATGTAACCGGAGGGATCAAATTTATGGGCATTTTGATGAAGGCCCGGGCCAAACTGAAATATCCCGGATCATCCAGTTGAAACGCAGATGCAGCCACCTTTACCGGGACGTCGTTGCTCATAAAATAATCCAATGATCGCCATGCAAGAAAATCATAGAGTGTCGGGCGGAATGCAGCGGCTACCGGATCTATCGTCTTTCCTTTACCCTGATTTTCATTAAAAGAAAGGATCTCCATATATTCGCCGATCGGGATGCCTTTTAATAGACCCGGGTTATCTAAGGAATGAAGATAGGTCTTGGTAATATAATTTGAAATTGTTGCCAGATCCCAGGTCTGGATGCTGTCTTCTTTATTATCCGGAATCTGTGTCCTGCCCTGGAAACGATAACGGTTGTTCTGATAATATTTCCAGTAAACTTCAGCAAGGATTGAATTGAGGATCTGATGAACCGGTTCGGAAGAGGATCGGATCTCCGTTTTCAGATCCTGAATAGTTTTTACGAGAACATCTTCCTGGAAATCCGACTGGAGTTTAAACCTGTAAATTATTGCCTTTATATATTCCGGTTTATTTCCTTCTTTTTTTGCCTGGGAATAGATCCGGTTAACAATTTCAATAGCAGATTTTGGAAGGCCCGCATTATAGAGAGAATCGACCTGTTTCCATTGTTTATTATAACCGTTGGTTTTTAAAGTCTTTGGCTGGGAGAGCCCGGAGGTCTGGGAATTGAGGAATTCAGGAGTAATGGTCGAAAATAATAGAAAGAGACAAAAGAATAAGAAGAAAAGCCTGGTTTTCATAGAAATGAAATTATTGATGGGATCAAGTAAAGATACAACATTGGCAGAAATCTGGGAAAGGACAAAGATTATGCCGTATATCAGATACTGGATGCCAGATATCAGATGATTACGAATTAGAGTTTGAAAGATGAATTATGAGATCCATCCGAAAAAGATCTTTCACCATAATCCACGCACGCGTTAGAAACGCGCGCGAGCTGGGTTTAATTTCAGAATTCTGATTTCTGCATCCGGCATCTGGCATCTGTTTTTCGCCAGTTAATTCTTTTTAGGGTCTATCAAAGAGGTAACAGGATTTGCCAGGTTCTGGTACTGGATCAGTTCCAGTTTCACAGCTCCGACAATGACGGCTGATTTTGCAAGTATCGGAATATGATTTTTATCGTCTGTGATCCAGACATCCATGGCATAAGGCTGACTGAAAACCTTTCCTTTGATCACCATCGGTTTGAATTTAAGACAATGGAAGGTTCCAAGGCCAATTTTTATTTCTTCATGTCCTGCAAATTGGATGACAGCAGTGTAGACCGAATCATCGAGGAAATAAGTAATGTTAAAATTCTCACCAACCTTTACATTGGAAAAATCCAACGTTCTTGCAAAGTAAAACGCAGAAATAATATCCTGGGTCCTGGCTGGTATCTTTTTATTGGCGGTTGAGCTGGAAGCTGACAGTGATAACTGGTTAAACCTGACCTCATCATCTTTGCGGTAATCCCCTTCCCGGGTCTTCCGGATAAAGGACCATGGAACAATATACTCCTCATCAAAATAAGTCTCAAACTGGTCCTCCACCTTAAAGAACAGATTGAATGCCCCTTTTGATTTCCCCTTAGCGGTTGCATGGTAGGTTTTTCTGCCATTGAATTCTTTATTCTCTGCATTGATTTCCATAGAAGCTACCCCGGCTGTTACTTTTCCTGTAATAAAAGAATCATAATAAGCGCGGAAACTGAACTTTTCACCACGAATAAAGGCACTATTTTCAACCTTCTTCAGGTCCTGTCCCTGAACAATGAAGAATGAGCAATGAAGAATGAAGAATATTAAAAATAATCTTTTATGCATAAAATACGATCTAACTCAACCTGCAGTTGGCTATAAAATCATTGTGTGCTTTGTGCCTTCCTAGTGTTCATTGTGGTTCAGTTTTTTAAGAATTAACCACAAAGATCACAAAGTTTTACACAAAGATCACAAAGACTTTTTAGTCAGCCTCATTGAGGGGGTGAGTTTATGGTATTAAATTACAATGTTTATTATCTTTTTAGGAACGTAAATGATCTTCTTCGGAGTATTGCCTTTTAACCATTTTTGTGATTCCTCCGCCTGCAGAACGAGCTTTTCAACTTCATCGGATGACAGATCGAGCGACAGGTCTAGTTGGAACCTCATTTTTCCATTAAATGAAACAGGGTAACGGAAGGTATCTTCGGCCACGAATTCTTCATTGAATACCGGGAATGGTGCATTGGATATACTAACGGTATTGCCCAGCTTTTCCCACAATTCTTCAGCAAGATGGGGCGCATAGGGAGACACAAGTATACAAAGAGGTTCAAGTATTGCTCTTTTACAGCATTTAGGATCAGACAGCTCATTCACACAAATCATAAAAGAAGATACAGCCGTATTGAACGAAAAACGTTCAATATCTTCCCGCGCTTTTTTAATGGTTTTATGAAGGATCTTCAGTTCAGCGGCGGAGGGCTCCTCCTCAGAGACGAAAAATTCATTTTCATGGTTATGGAACAATCTCCGGAATTTCCGGATGAACCGGAACACGCCTTCAATGCCTTTTGTATCCCATGGCTTTGATTGTTCAAGTGGGCCGAGGAACATCTCATAGAGACGAAGGGTATCGGCGCCGTAATTTTCGATGAGATCATCAGGATTGATAACATTATGCAAAGATTTTGACATCTTTTCAACCTCAAATCCGCAGATATAATTTCCCTCTTCAAGGATGAACTCAGCATCAGCCAGGTCAGGACGCCATTTTTTAAAGGCATCCGTGTCAAGAACATCATCCTTGACCAGATTCACATCCACATGCATCTCAGTAATATCAAACTGATCGCGAAGACCGTAAGAAACGAAACGATTCGACCCTTTCAACCGGTAAACAATACTTGATCGTCCCTGGATCATTCCCTGGTTTATTAATTTCCTGTAAGGTTCATCCTTACATGCAAGTCCGATATCGAATAAAAATTTATTCCAGAATCGGGAATAGATCAGATGACCGGTTGCATGTTCGGATCCCCCGATATAGAGATCTACATTCTGCCAGTATTCATTGGATTCTTTAGAGAAATATTCGTGATCATTTCGGGGATCCATATAGCGCAGATAATAGCCGCTTGATCCGGCAAACCCGGGCATGGTGCTGGTTTCATAAGGATAACCTTCACTGGTGACCCAGTTTTTTGCCCTTGCAAGGGGCGGATCACCTGTTTCGGTTGGAAGAAAAGTATCCACTTCGGGCAATACCAGCGGAAGTTCAGATTCATCCAGGACACAGGCAATCCCGTCCCTGAAATATACCGGGAATGGTTCTCCCCAATACCGCTGGCGGCTGAAGATGGCATCCCTCAGCCGGTAATTGACCTTGCCTTTCCCGATATTCATCTCTTCGATACGCCGGATTACGGTTTTAACAGCCTGCTGCACTTCCATTCCATTGATAAAATCCGAATTAATGAGAGTACCCTCCTTTGCATCGTAAGAACTTTCTGAAATATTCCCTCCTGAAACAACTTCCACAATGGGCAAACCGAAATGTTTAGCAAACTCATAATCCCGGCTGTCATGCGCGGGAACAGCCATGATGGCTCCTGTACCGTACCCTGCCAGCACATAGTCGGCTACCCAGATGGGGATATCTTTTCCATTCAGCGGGTTAATGCAATAAGCTCCCGTAAATTCACCGGACACTTTTTTCACTTCCGTCATCCGTTCCCTTTCCGAGCGGTTTTTCACCCTGTCTATATATTCCTTTATAGCAGACAGGCGATCGTCGGTGGCGATGATCTCAGCCAGTTCATGTTCCGGTGCGATGACCATGAAAGTTGCGCCGAAGATTGTATCCGGGCGGGTGGTGAAAATATCAAGAGCAAAATTTGTTCCTTTCACAGGAAAAACAACCTCTGCCCCGTCCGAACGCCCGATCCAGTTTCGCTGCATCTCTTTCAAGGATTCTGAAAAATCAATGGTCTCCAGTCCGTCAAGCAAACGTTGGGCATAAGCTGTGATCCGCAGGAACCACTGTCGCATAAGCTTACGTTCCACCGGATGACCTCCCCGGACCGAAAAGCCGTTTGCCACCTCATCGTTCGCCAGTACAGTCCCCAAGTCAGGGCACCAGTTCACCATGGCTTCCGACAAATAGGCAAGACGATAATTCATCAGGATCTCTTGCTGCTGCTTTTCAGTAAAGGATTTCCATTGATCCGCGGTAAAAATTCCATTCCATTTTTCCGGAAATGAAGGATCTTTTTTCTGAATGTCCTTTTGCCATTCAGAAGTACATGCTGCATCGATGGTTCCATTCCCTTCTTTTAAAAAGATCCTTATAAGATCATCGATCGGTTCTGCCTTTTGAGTTTTATTATTGTACCAATGTTTGAATAACCGTATGAAAGTCCATTGGGTCCACTTATAATAAGCAGGATCACTGGTCTTCACCTCACGGTCCCAGTCGAACGAAAACCCTATCTTATCCAACTGCTCCCGATAGCGTAAGATGTTTTTACCCGTAGTTACAGCCGGGTGCGTCCCTGTCTGGATAGCAAATTGTTCAGCCGGGAGTCCAAAAGCATCGTAGCCCATCGGATGAAGGACATTAAATCCGTTCAACCGTTTGTATCTTGTATAAATATCAGAAGCAATATATCCCAACGGATGGCCGACATGCAACCCTGTACCTGAAGGATAAGGGAACATATCGAGCACATAATATTTTGGCCTTGAATAATCAATTTCAGCCTTGAAGGTTCTGTTCTCCAACCAATATTTCTGCCATTTCTTTTCTATTTCCCTGAAATTGTATTCCATATCGACAGCTCGCCAGTTTAGCTGCGAAATTATGAAAATATATCGAAATTTTCTCTTAATTTCGCTACCTCTTCACAAACAATGGCACGAAAAGAACATAAATATTACAGGCGGAGAATTCACACGTCCTATATCACGACTGTTATCAGTATTACATTAGTTTTATTTATGATGGGTCTTCTCGGGTTGCTGATCTTACACGCAAAAAACCTTTCAAATTATGTAAAGGAAAATATCGGCTTTTCGATCATGATCAAGGAGAACATCAAAGAAGGAGGAATACTTGAATTGCAAAAAAAACTGGATGCCCAGCCTTATGTTAAATCCACGGAATATATACCGAAAGACAGAGCGGCTGTAGAGTTGAAAAAGGAGTTAGGCGAAGATTTCATCGGGTTTTTGGGGTATAATCCTCTTTTACCCACTATTGATCTCCGGTTGAAGGCCGATTATGCGACCCTGGAAAGTGTGACACAGATTGAAAAGAAATTATTGTCAAACCCGGAGGTCAAGGAGGTTTTTTACCAGAAATCTTTGGTGGAGATGGTCAATCAGAACATTGAAAGGATAAGTTTTGTCCTGCTGGGCTTCAGTCTCGCTCTTTTGATCATCTCAATTGCCCTCATCAATAATACGATACGGCTTTCTGTTTATTCAAGAAGGTTCATCCTCCGGAGCATGCAACTGGTGGGCGCGACAAAAGGCTTTATTCAAAAACCATTTATCATCAGGGGAATTGTAAATGGAATTATCAGTTCCATCCTTGCCATAGGTCTGCTGATGTTAGTGGTCTATTTTGCCCTGCAGGAGGTCCCTGAATTATTGCAGGTAGAGAACCTGGCAATGTATGTTATTCTGATCACTTCTCTTCTTCTTCTGGGCATTTTGATCTCCTGGTTTTCAACTTATTTTGCAGTAAGGAAATTCTTACGGATGAAAACCGACAGTTTGTACACTTGAATTTCAGAAAAAATCAGTATTTTTGAGCCTTATTTGAATTTCACACAATGGCAAAGTATAAAAAAACCAATCCTCCTGCCAAGCCACAGCCTCAGGCAGTAAGACCCCCGGTAACTCCTGTTACAGTCAAGCAACCTGCCGTCCAGAAAACAGGTGATTTTGCTTTTAACAAAACAAATTACAAGATTATGTTTATCGGGCTTGCTTGCATAATCCTTGGTTTTATCCTGATGATCGGCGGAGGGTCGAAAGATCCCAACGTATTCAATCCTGCAATATTCGATTTCCAGCGGCTCACCTTAGCTCCTTTACTCATCATCGCAGGATATGTGATCGAGATCGTCGCCATCATGAAGAAACCCAAAGATTGAGATGACGCTGTTCGAAGTAATCGTCATTTCAATCGTTGAAGGGATTACTGAGTTCCTGCCTATTTCATCAACAGGACATATGGCTTTGGTTTCAGCCCTATTTGGAATAGAAAAAGACGCCTTTACCAAACTTTTTATTGAAAATATTCAATTTGGAGCTATTATTTCTGTTCTTTTCATTTATTGGCGCAAGTTTTTCGATTTTAAGAAATTCAAGTTCTACCTGAAACTGGTAGTTGCATTCATTCCTGCCGCCATTGTAGGTGTTCTTCTGAAAAAACATATTGACGAGGTGCTTGAAAGTCCGTTATTTATTGCAATTGTGATGTTCCTGGGCGGTATTTTACTGCTTTTCATAGATAACTGGTTCAAAAATCCTGTTATTGAAGAAGAAGAAAAAATCACCTACAAAAAATCATTGATAATCGGAATATTCCAGATTCTTGCCATCGTTTTTCCGGGGTTTAGCCGGAGCGCTGCAACAATTATAGGTGGAATGCAACAGAAGCTGACGCGTAAATTGGCCGCTGAATTTTCATTTTTTCTTGCAGTTCCGACCCTGGCCGGCGCTTTTGCAAAAAGTCTTTGGGATACATATAAAGATAATCCTGCTTTGTTGACGCATCATAACATCTGGTTGCTCTCTCTGGGTAATATTATTGCATTTGTCGTTGCCATCTTTGCCATCAAAGCTTTTATTGCATTTCTCATAAAATTTGGCTTTAAACCGTTCGGATATTACCGCATTGTCGTCGGCCTGGCTATCCTTCTATTGATTATCTTTGGAGGGAAATTAGCCATCCCGTGATGAACTTCAATTTTGAACAGGGAGAAATATTCCTCATCGACAAACCCTTTCGCTGGACATCTTTTGATGTGGTAAACAACCTTCGTGGTTTTCTCCATAGCCGTTTAGGCATAAAAAAAATGAAAATCGGGCATACCGGGACATTGGATCCTCTTGCCACAGGCTTGCTGATCCTTTGTACAGGAAGATTTACCAAACAGATCGAACAATTCAAAGACCTGGATAAGGAGTACACAGGAACCATCACTTTAGGGGCAACAACGCCCTCTTTTGACCTCGAAACAGAAATCGATTTTTCGTTCCCCTGTGATCATATCACTGAAGAAGCTATCCATTCGGTTTCAATCTCCTTAACCGGGACATATGAACAATTACCACCGGTTTATTCAGCGGTTAAGATCGATGGAAAAAGAGCTTATGAATACGCCCGCAGGGACCAGAAAGTCATCATTAAGCCAAAAGTGATCTCCGTCTCTGCATTTGAAGTTACCGGTATTCGTATGCCGCATGTGGACTTCAGGATCGTATGCAGCAAGGGCACATACATTCGCGCCCTGGCGAGGGATTTCGGAAAAGCCCTGAATTGCGGAGCTCATATTACTGCATTATGCCGTACCCGCATCGGACAGTACCATTTAAGAGATGCATGGGAATTGGAAGAGTTAAAGAAAGCGTTGCTTGAAGGAGGAGTGATCAATGAACAATGATCAGCTTTCAGGAAACAGATATCAGAATAGAATCACTGATCCTGTAAGGATCACATGTTTATAGCAAACGGGGTTATGTTGCAATTATTCCCCTCCCTGAATTGGGGAGGGGAAAGGGGTAGTGTAAAGGACCAGTGGGATAAGTTTGATTCCTTTGAACATTATGATCAGTTCCTTTTATCCTGGCTAACTGAATGTCAGCGAATTTTAAAGCGAACTGGAACAATCTGGATTCGTGGAACCTACCACAATATATACAGAATTGGGTTTTTCATTTTCAGGGAGGGATTACAAGGCTTTTTATTTTTTGCTATTTCGCTATTTCGCTACTACAATAATTTAATGGACTGCCGACTGCCGACTGCTGACTTCCGGCTTAAACGTATTTCTCCCCTTTTTCCAGCCTGACATCGTTCACATACTGGCGGATCTGCTGTTCGTCGGATTTGCGGCATACCAGTAAGACATTCTCTGCTTCTACCACGATATAATCCTTGAGGCCTTCAAGAACAACCACCTTATCGGTAGGCATATTGATAATACAGTTGGAGGAATCATAAAGAAAAACATTCTTTCCGATCACTGCATTCCCGTTTTCATCTTTGGGCCGGTTCTCATAGAGTGATCCCCATGTACCAAGGTCGGACCAGCCGAAATCGGCAGAAAGAACATATACATTATTTGCTTTCTCCATGATCCCATAATCGATCGAAATACTTTTACAAAGTGTATAAGTTTCGTTAATGAAATCAAGCTCTTCCGGGGTTCCATATTTTTCGGTCCCTTTTTTGAAAAGAACATCCACTTCCGGTAAAAGGGTTTCAAAAGCTTTCATGATGGTTTTCAATGACCAGATAAAAATACCGGAGTTCCAAAGGAAGTCACCCGACTGTATGAAAGTAACGGCAAGTTCAAGATTCGGTTTTTCGGTAAAGGTCTTGACTTTTTTCAGATGCGGATGCATCGGGGATGGCGATCCTTCAACAAACTGAATATAACCGTATCCTGTGTCGGGACGACTTGGCGGGATCCCCAATGTAAGCAGCCAGTCATTTTCACTGGCTGCTTCCAGGGCAGTATGGATATTTTTCAGGAACAGTTCTTCTTTAAGAATGATATGATCAGAAGGCGCTACAACGATTTTTGCCTCAGGATCTTTTGCCAGGATACGATAGTTTGCATAAGCAATGCAAGGAGCGGTATTTCTTCGTGAAGGCTCACAAAGGATCTGCTCATCTTTGATCCCGTGGATTTGTTTTTTAATAAGGTCTTGATAAATCTCATTCGTAACGATCAGGATGTTTTCTTTTTTAATTAATCTGGAAAAACGGTTGAAGGTCTGCTGGAGAAGTGTTTCTCCTGTTCCTAGAATATCTATGAATTGCTTAGGATGGGTCGTACGGCTCATCGGCCAGAACCGTGTTCCAAGGCCACCAGCCATGATCATGCAGTAATAATGCTCTGATTTTTTCATTAAATATAAATTTGAGATTTGTTTTCAAAATTATAATTTCCTATCGCTTCTTATCATGATAAACTTGTGCGAGTGGACTGAAGAGATATATACGGTCATTGTTCATGCAGATGCAACGGAATCTTTTCCTCAGCTTCTCTTTTCTGCGAAATAATCTTCCGTCAGGCAACCGGAATAGAGAATCATATGGAAGATTTTCAACAAATTCTTTTCCATCGGGTTTATCATATTTTTTCAGCACTCTGGTAAGGTTTTGGCCGAATTTTGCTGAAACGCGGAGATTCCTGAAATAATTCTCAACCATATAAAGGACATCCGGTGGAAAAACAGATGTATTCATCAAAGGTATCATTAATTGCCGGAAGAGATGTTGCCATTCCTGACCATGGGGTTTGGGATGAAAATGGCGACGCATTCGTGGAAACGGCTCATGATTTGACACGACAAATGCACACCAAACGGCATGATGCGCCATTTCATGCACCAGGGTAATCAGAAAATCATAAGGGTTTAAATTATTATTTATGGAAATTCTCGGTGGCAGGTGTTGCCGGGACGGCCTGTAATCACCTGATTTCGATGACCTGTTTAAGGAAATGCGTAACCGTACTTTGTTTTCAAGAAACCAATGCAGAATATATTCAACTGATTGATCAGGAATAAAAGAACGGAATATATCGTTTGTCAGAGGGCGTAAATCAGCCGTCCTGTTTTTTCTGATTTTTTGTTTAAACTCCATTTAGGACAATCGCATTTTTTATTACGTTGCGGTTTTTGGTTCATATGGTTTGAGGAAGCACAGGCTGCCAACAATCCAGACAGCAGGAAGAGCAAAAGAAATGCTGTATGTTTACTATTAATCTTGACAACTAAAGGTTTAGAAATCATATGTCAAAGATAGCAGAAATAATAACTATATAAAAAGAGCGTCCTTTCAAAAGGCTTTCGACAAATATCAGAAAAACTACAGATCAACCATTATTGTTATTATTTTAGCAAAAATATTCGGGTATGAACTTGTTTTATGCTATCGGAAAATATGTGATGCTGATGAGACGGGTATTCACGCGTCCTCAGAAAAGGAAGATCTTCCGGCAGCAGTTATTTACCGAATTCCAGAGTCTCGGAATAGATTCTCTTGGAATTGTGGTCTTTATTTCCATATTCATGGGAGCGGTTGTTGCGATCCAGACTGCCTATAATATTGATAGCCCATTGATTCCATTATCCATGGTGGGGTTTACGGTCCGCCAGTCTGTCATTCTTGAGTTTTCACCTACCGTTATAAGCCTGATCCTGGCAGGGAAAGTTGGTTCCAGGATTGCTTCGGAGATCGGAACTATGCGCGTTACAGAGCAGATTGATGCCTTTGAGATCATGGGCGTAAATTCAGCCAATTACCTGATCTTCCCTAAAATGGTGGCTGCTTTATTGATCAATCCGATCCTGATCATTATCAGCATGTGGATGGGTATTCTCGGAGGCTGGCTGGCCATGGTGCTTACGGGACTGGTCACGACACATGATTATGTTTCCGGCCTCCGTGTTGATTTTGAAGGATACACTATTTTTTATGCACTGGCTAAGACGGTCGTTTTCGCCTACATTATTTCAACCGTTTCCGGTTTTTTCGGTTATGAAACTGAAGGCGGAGCCTTGGAGGTCGGCCAGGCAAGCACAAAAGCGGTCGTATACAGCAGTATCCTGATCATTCTTTTTAACCTGGTTCTGACACAAATATTACTAACATGATCGAAGCTAAGAATCTAAATAAATATTTTGGCGACCGTCATGTGCTGATCGATGTCTCCCATCACTTTGAAAAAGGGCAGACAAACCTTGTCATTGGTCAGAGCGGATCAGGGAAAACAGTATTTATGAAAGCCCTCGTAGGGTTGATAGAAGTGGATACAGGAGAAATTCTATACGATGAACGGGATTTCACGAGAATGAATTTCGAACAGCGTAAGACGATCCGTCAGGAGATCGGGATGTTATTTCAGGGTAGCGCTTTGTTTGACTCAATGAATGTCGAGCAAAATGTGATGTTCCCGTTAAATATGTTTACAAATAAAACCTTCGAAGAAAAATTGGAACGGGTAAATTTTGTGCTTAAAAGGGTCAACCTTGAGGATGTAAATAAGCTTATGACGCCGGAGTTGAGCGGCGGTATGCGCAAGAGGGTAGCCATTGCCCGGGCCATTGCCATGAACCCCAAATACCTGTTCTGCGATGAACCTAATTCCGGACTTGATCCCCAGACTTCAGGCGTTATCGATATCCTCATAAAGGAGATCACCCAGGAATACCAGATCACTACCATTGTAAATACCCATGATATGAACTCGGTCCTCAGCATCGGTGATAATGTGGCCTTTATCTTTAAAGGTAAATTATGGTGGACCGGCAGCAAGGATGAGATCCTTCAAACTGACAACAGGGAACTGAATGATTTTGTATTTGGAACGGAACTGACTTCACGGCTGAAGAAGTAATCCATGAATGTTCTTGACATTATCCTGCTTTGTTTTATTGCCCTTCTGCTTGTTAACGGTATCCGGAAAGGATTCATTATCAGCCTGGCTTCGCTGGTGGCATTGATCGCCGGTATTTATTGTGCCGTTCATTTTTCGAATTATATCAGCGATATCCTGGTCCAGCATGTTCATCCTTCCCGGACATGGTTGCCAATCCTCTCTTTCATCGTGACTTTTTTGATTGTTGTGATCCTGATCATGCTTTTGGCAAAAGGATTGGAAAAACTCGTAGAACTGGTTGGGATGGGGTTTTTCAACCGTCTTTTCGGAGCGATCTTCGGATTATTAAAAGGGATATTATACGCCAGTATCATATTGTTCATCATTCAAAGCTGCGATCCAATGGAAAAACTGATCCCCCGGAAATCAAAGGAGGAGTCGATATTCTATAAGCCTGTCGCGATGATCTTTCCCGGGTTGATGAAGATCTTTGGGGTGGAGATAAGGTTCCCGGAGATAAATATGAAGTCTGAGTTCAGGGCTATTTGAGGTTATTCGGTGGTTATTCGGTGGTTATTCGATAGTTATTCGGTGGCTATTCAATTGTTATTACGCATTAAATTGAACCTTAAATCTTGAGTCCACTCCGAAAAGTCGGAGAGCCGTGATTAGTTAATTTGATTTATAATAATTTTCAACAATTGTCATTTTTTATGTAGTTATAAACAAATGATTGTCAATAACTTAATT
>CAIYUC010000137.1 GCA_903929315.1 uncultured Bacteroidales bacterium | reverse complement strand
TTGCTGATCATATTTCTGCTGATACTCCCGAGATTACAGGAATCAGTGCACCCTGCAGGCAAAGGGAAAGGAAATCCCGTTCTTCCGATGGAATTGGATCCGATGATGAGAGTGGTTTTCTACCCTGCGATGATCGGTTGGATCCTCCTGGGATGTTGGATCTGGCAGATCAAAGTAAAAATCCATGAACTAAAAATAAAAATCGAAAGCAGAGAAAATGGAATCAAATGAAAAAATGTTTATCGTCATCACTATCCTTGCAGTGATTATGTTTGGCATATATATTTATCTTTTTATTCTTGACCGTAAAATCAGGAAAATTGAAAAGCAATTAAAAGAAAAGAATCAACCTGAATGAAAACAATACATATCATTATAATTCTTGTGCTGGTTATCGCTGTTGGCATAATTATTACAACATTATCAGATGCAAGCACCTATTCCGATTTCAAGGAAGCCGGTAAAAAACCGGACAAGGAATTTCATATCATAGGTAAACTGGATAAGAATAAACCCGTTGAATATGATGCACAAAAAAATGCAAATCAATTCACCTTTTTCCTTATCGATGATAAAGGAATAGAAAGAAAAGTAATCTACAATAATTCAAAGCCGCAGGATTTTGAAAAATCAGAGAAAGTTGTAGTCATCGGGACAATGAAAGGGGAAGAATTCAAAGCAACGGGTTTATTACTGAAATGCCCGTCCAAATATAATGCCGACAAAACCCCGTCAAAGTTTGGGACGAAGAAGTTTTAATCAGCCTCACCCCCCGTCCCCCTCTCCTCCAGGAGAGGGGGCGAAGGGGATGAGGTGTAGGTTAGACGAATAACTTGTTGAGTTCAGCCAGGTTAAGTATATGTCAAACAACACCCTTGCCCATTTTGTTTCCAGATTGGAATCAGCGGGTGAACTCACACGTGTGAAAGAATTTGTTTCACCGAGACTTGAGATGACCGAAATCACGGATCGTATTGTTAAAAATAATGGAAAAGCCTTGCTATTTGAGAATAATGGTACTGCATTCCCCGTGCTGATCAATGCATTCGGTTCAGAGAAACGCATGAGCATGGCATTGGGATTGAAGAACCTGGATGAAGGCGGTGCAGAAATCGATTCTCTTCTGAAGAAATTATTATCATCCGAGAAACGTTTTGTTGACAAATTAAAAATCCTTCCAACCCTTCAAAAATTATCATCCTGGATGCCAAGAGTCATTCGTGGTAAAGGAAGTTGCCAGGAAGTCGTCATGACAAATCCTGATCTTTCAAAACTACCTGTCCTGACTTGCTGGCCTGGAGATGGTGGTCCGTTTATTACTTTACCTGTAGTACATACAAAAGATCCTGAAACAGGCATCCGGAATGTTGGAATGTACCGGATGCAGGTATTTGATTCTGAATCAACAGGTATGCATTGGCATCTTCACAAAGGATCAGCCCATCATTTTTTAAAATATAAGGATCGTAATGAGCGGATGCCAATAGCTGTTACTTTGGGAGGAGATCCAATATATACGTATGTTGCCACGGCGCCACTTCCTGAAAACCTGGATGAATATCTCTTTGCTGGTTTTCTACGTAAGAAAAAAGTGGAACTTGTAAAATGTCTGACAAACAACCTTGCAATACCGGCAGATGCGGATTTTGTATTGGAAGGTTATATTGACCCCGGAGAGAACCTTTTTCGTGAAGGACCTTTTGGGGATCATACAGGATTTTATTCCCTTGCTGACTATTTCCCCAGGTTTCATATAACCTGTATTACACACCGCAGAAATGCTATCTACCCCGCAACCATTGTAGGGATCCCGCCGATGGAAGACGGCTGGATTGGAAAAGCCACCGAACGAATTTTTCTTTTACTTCTGAGAAATACTCTGATGCAGGAACTGGTTGACATGGATATGCCCGTCGAAGGTGTTTTTCATAACCTCGCCCTGATCAGTATGGAAAAATCCTTTCCGGGTCAAGGACTAAAAGTGATGAATACATTATGGGGGGCAGGACAAATGATGTTCAACAAGGTGATGATTATCCTGGACAAAGATATAAATGTCCATAATTATGCTGAAGTAGCAAAAGTTGTATGCGGGAATGTTGATCCTGCTCAGGATATTCATTTTATCAAAGGAGTTGTAGATATCCTGGATCATTCCAGCCGGCAGTATGCTTTTGGGAGTAAAATGGGGATCGATGCCACCAAAAAACTTTTTTCTGAAGTGCAAAAAAGTCAGCAAAATAATGAAAAACCATTAGTTGATATTTCATACCTGAAAAAGGAATTTCCTGAGATTGATAAAATAAATGATTCTCTTGCATCACAAGGAATTTCTGTTCTAATAATTGCCGTGAACAAATCCCGTCCCGGACAAATAAACGAAATAAGCAGAAAGTCTGTTCAGCAAAATGGAATAAAAGGATTTAAATTCATCCTGTTCCTGGATTCCAATGTCGATATTTTCAATATCCATGATGTAGTTTGGGTTTGTGGCAACAACATCGATCCGATGCGTGATTGTTTCTTCGTCAAGGTGAATGAAATAGTTTATCCAACTTTGTTTATTGACGGGACAAAAAAAAACCTGAAGGTTGATCAATTTGAACGGGAATGGCCAAATGTCATCATTATGGATGATGAGACAATAAATAAAGTAAATGAAAAATGGCCGGTTCTGGGACTCGGCGATTTTATCCCTTCTCCATCATTGAAATACAGATCATTGGTGATCAATAATGGGTCCGTTACAAAACAAAATGAAGTAATTTGATAAATTATTACTTAATTTTGCTAAAATTTACCCACCGTCATATGGATTTTTTTGTGAGAAAAGTTGCTCTTTTCAGTCTATTTCTTTGCATTTCCTCAATTAATTTTGCGCAGGTTGCAGTGATCAGGGGAAAGGTGACAGCTGAAAGGACACAAGAACCTTTACCATATGTAAATATTGGGGTGAAGAACCAGAATATAGGAACATTCACCGATAGTGCCGGCAGATTTCAGCTTGAATTTCATCCGGGGCAGTATACATTGGTATTTTCCTCCATAGGGTATGAAAAACTCGAGAAGCTGGTAACCATAACTGACAAGAATATCCATGTCATGGATGTTTCACTCAAAAGTTCGTCAAAAGAATTGAATACCGTAGTCGTTTCGGCCTCTAAATATGCACAAAGAATTCAGGAATCGATTTCTTCCATCGAAGTTCTTAAACCTAACCTGGTCCAGGATGCCAATATTCAGACGGTAGATAAAGCCATTGAGCAGGTTCCGGGTGTTGCAGTGATTGATAATGAACCGCAAATTCGTGCAGGAAGCGGCTTTAGTTCAGGTCTTGGAAGCAGGGTTATGGTCCTGGTAGACGGGATACCCATCCTCCGGGGCGATGCCGGCAGGCCGGTTTGGAGCTTCCTGCCAATCAATGATATAGACCAGATCGAAGTGGTAAAAGGAGCATCCTCCGTGCTCTATGGTTCTTCGGCATTGAATGGAGCAATCAATGTACGTACTGCATGGCCCAAGGAAGAGCCGATGACAAATGTGACTATTTTTTCGGGCATGTACAGCAAACCCAATCGAAAATATGATACTCCCTGGACCGGTTCGAATCCCTTGCAATATGGAGTAAGTTTTTCACATTCCCAGAAAATAGAGAATTTTGATTTTTGTATTGGAGCCAATTATTTTAACGATCAGGGATATATAGGCCCTGTTCCTCAACAGGCAAAATTACCCGATAGTGTGATAAATACCGGGAATTTCGATCAACGGGTAAAAGTTAATTTCAACACAAGGGTCCGGTCAAGAAATATCGAAGGTCTTAGCTATGGGATTAACGGTAATCTGATGTATGAAAAAAGTGCAGATACCTATTTCTGGTATAACGCGGATACAAATATCTACCGGCCCTATCCGGGGGCAATAACAAACTTCAAGGACTATTCTTTTTATATTGACCCCTTTGTCACTTATTATGGTAAAGAAGGGAGCATTCATACCTTCAAGAACAGATTTTTTTATGATAACTCTAATGCAACAAATAATCAATCTTCTTTTAGTTCTACATTGTATGATGAATACCAGTATCAGAAGAAATTCAGGAAGATGGAGAATCTGATTCTGGTTTTAGGGGTTATGAATTCTTATGTATGGTCACATGGCCAGGTATTCAGTGGTGTTCTTTCACCGGACAGTACTTCAAATACGGGTCAAACCGGAAAATTCAGTTCGGAAAACTTTGCGGTCTATGCACAATTCGAAAAGAAATTTTTTCAAAGACTAACAGTGCTTGTAGGTGGAAGATGGGAATATTTTAATGTTGCACATTATTATGACAGCAAACCTGTATTCCGGGCTGGCGCTAACCTTCAGGTTGGAAGGAGTAGCTTTTTCAGGGCATCCCTGGGCCAAGGTTACCGGTTTCCCAGCATAGGTGAACGGTACATTACGACAGGTTCCGGACAGTATGGTTTTTATCCGAATCCTGATCTGAAATCGGAAACCTGTCTGAACAGTGAAGTAGGTTTCAAACAGGTATATAAGATTGGTAATTTTGTGGGTATTGCCGATGTGGCCGGTTTCCTGGAGGATTATGATAATTATGTGGAATTCAATTTTGGATTGTGGGGACATAGTCCTGATTTTACAAAAAATGCAGGTTTTAAATTCTTCAATACAGGACCGGCCCGGATATATGGAGTAGAGCTGACTTTAGCAGGAGAAGGAGAAATTGCTCATAATCTCGGATTAAATCTGCTATTTGGATATTCCTATTCTGTACCACAATCCACTGATCCTAACTATCAATTCTATAAATCAAACAATCCAAACGATTACAACACCTATCTTAAATCATCCTCCGATACAAACGGGCACATTCTTAAATACAGGATCCAGAGTTTGGTGAAAGCCAATGCAGAATTAACCTATAAAAGATTTTCTACCGGGTTTAGTATCCGTTATTATGGTTTCATGAAGAATATTGATCAATTCTTTCTTGATTATGATAAACCAACCTTTTTCGCCACAGGAATTACAAAATACAGGGAGGATCATCACACGGGCACAACAGTATATGATTGCAGGATCAGCTATCTTTTAAAAGATTTCAAATTTTCTCTGGTCGTCAATAATCTGCTGAATACGGAATATTCACTTCGTCCTTTAACTATGGAATCGCCCAGGTCAACTTCAATACAGATAGTTTATAAAATCTAATATTTAAAACGCTAAATACCATTCATAATGAAAAAACAACTACTTTTTATTTTTTTGCTACTTTTAGTAAGACCAGCATTCAGCCAGGTGGTTCTTCCTAATGGTGATTTTGAAAATTGGGTGGAGGTTCAGGGTAGTGGACCTGATTCAACTTATTGGATACCTGGGGGTGATTTTTTTGCCACACTTAATGAACTTGCCTGGGTCCCTCAGAATCCAGGACCTATCACTGCATACAGAACTACCGACAACCATAGCGGCACATATGCTATCAGGTTGGTTTCAAAGAATTACCCAAGCCTTCCCATTTTTATCCCCGGAATGATGGGAGACACAAAATTGTTAATTACCCAAAGTACAATTAAACTGGGAAAACCATGCCCGTACGGATGTGATCCGAAATATTTCACAGGGTGGTTTAAATATTATCCGGTGAACGGTGATTCATGTAAATTTGCTGCCCTGGTATCACATTATAATACAGCAACTCATCACAGGGATACCATTGCATATGGAGATACTCTTATCAAGGCGACTGTTACAAGCTATACCCAATTTGATATTCCCGTCAGGCCTGTCAATTTATACCTGTCACCGGATTCCCTTACGATTTTAACAGTATCAAGTGCTGCAGTCAGTATCCCCAACTTTACCGGATGCCATGGTCAGCCAGGAAGCACTTTATACATCGATGACCTATCGGTGGTTTATCCTGAGGGTATTCAGCAGATGCTGATGCCGGAGGTTACAGTCAACATGTATCCTGATCCGGCTGTGGATAATCTGACCATTGAATTAAGCAGGAAAGTAAATAATGGGATTCTTGAAGTATATAACCTTCAGGGAAAAATGATGGATAAACTAAGTCTTTCTGATAAAAAAACCACTGTTTCTGTAAGCCATATTGTATCAGGAACCTACTATTATAAATTGACTAACGGGATCGATGTTATTAATACGGGATCCTTCGTAATCAAAAGATAACAATTAAAAGGATTTAAAAATGATAAAAAAAATGACCTCAAAAATGGCGATAGAGCTCGAAGACAGGTACGGAGCCCATAACTATCATCCACTGCCTGTTGTATTGGCAAAAGGGCAGGGTGTTTTTATGTGGGATGTAGAAGGTAAAAGGTATTATGATTTTCTTTCTGCCTATTCTGCAGTCAACCAGGGGCATTGTCATCCGAAAATCGTAAATGCCCTGGTTCAGCAGGCTGGAATACTTGAATTGACCTCACGGGCCTTTTATAATGATGTTTTAGGTACTTATGAAAAATTTGTGACAGAATATTTCGGATTTGACAAAGTCCTTCCCATGAATACGGGCGCTGAAGGTGATGAAACCGCACTCAAACTTTGCCGTAAATGGGCTTACAAAGTAAAAGGTATCCCGGAAAACAGGGCAAAGATCATATGTTGTGAGAATAATTTTCACGGACGCACCATTTCTGTCATTTCGATGTCAACAGATCCCGTTGCCCGTAATGAATTCGGACCCTTTACACCGGGTTTTGTGATCATTCCTTACAATGACCTGAAAGCACTGGAAAAAGCATTAAATGATCCGGAAATTGCCGGTTTTCTTGTTGAACCGATCCAGGGTGAAGCAGGTGTCATGGTTCCGGACGAGGGTTATCTTAAAAAAGCGTTTGACTTATGTAAATCAAAAAATGTTCTTTTCATCGCCGATGAAGTGCAGACAGGAATCGGCAGGACCGGTAAATTACTGGCATGCAACTGGGAAAACATTAAACCGGATATTCTCATCCTCGGGAAAGCTTTGTCAGGGGGTGTTTATCCTGTTTCTGCCGTATTGGCTGACGATCCGGTTATGCTGACGATAAAACCGGGCGAACATGGATCCACTTTTGGCGGTAACCCGATTGCCGGAAAAGTAGCTATTGCTGCATTGGAAGTCATAAAAGAAGAAAAATTGGCGGAGAACGCATATAATATGGGATTGATCTTCAGGGAGGAATTAAAGAATATCAACTCTCCAATGATTGAACTTGTTCGGGGAAAAGGCCTGCTTAACGCAGCTGTTATAAAACCTATGAATGGAAAAACGGCCTGGGACGTTTGCCTGAAAATGCGTGACAACGGTTTACTGGCAAAACCAACGCATGATCATATCATTCGTTTTGCGCCGCCATTGATCATCAATGAAGCACAGATACGTGAATCAGTGGAGATCATAAAGGTTTCACTTAAGGCTTTTGAATGAACTCATCCTCATTAAAGGGGTAAGTTTTTGGGATTAAATTCCTTTCTTCGGGGGAGGATCAGAGAGTTAAAAATTTGCGATTAATTTTAAATTAAACTCTCTTGGTGTCAGATAATTCGGGACGGCCCATTCATGACCGCTGACATCTGTTATCCAGAGATAAGAAACAGTATTGGTGATCTGGAGCAAATTGAAAACTTCCAGGGATAGCCACATGGATTTGAATACACCCCACAGACTCTTGGCAGGATGTTTTGTCGTTTCGCTGATAAGCTGCTTGGATAAACCTAAATCCACTCTCTTGTAAGCAGGGATTCTCAATGTTTGCTTATTCTTTGGCGCATTTGGGGCACCAAAGGGAAGTCCTGTACCATAGAATAATGTCAGGTTAACTCTCCAGGTCGGAAAATCAGGAATATAATCCTGGAAAAAAATACTCAGGTTCACCCGTTCATCAGTTGGTCGTGGGATCCAATCTCCATTAATATTTTCCATTGTTTTCATTACAGACAGACTGGCCCACGATTCGGCGCCTTTTACAAACTCACCGTTGATCCTGAAATCAATGCCGGTAGCATATCCGAAAGCATCATTTGTACCATAATACCTGATCTTCAGGTTATCGATCTCATATGGGATCAGGTTTGTTATGTATTTATAATAAGCCTCGGAAACAAATTTAAACGGACGACCCCACCAGTTGAAGAACAGGTCACTTCCTGCTACAACATGAATGGCAGTCTGCGCTTTAAGACTGGTGATAATATTTCCCTGCAGGTCGATTAACTCCCTGAATGTCGGAGGCTGTGAATAATATCCTCCTGAAAGCCTGAATACTACGTCTTTTTTCCAATGGGGACTGAATGAGATGTTCACCCTTGGATCTAAAAGGAACTGGTTGTTAAGATCATTATACAGCGCTCTGATACCGGCAGTTAATGAAATATCGTTACCAGGGTTCCTGAAAGTCCAGGTATTTTGAAGGAATCCGGAGTACCTGTCATCACCAATCGTTTTATTGGTTTTAACGACATTTGATAATTCAAGGAGAGTTTGGGGCGGTTTTTGTGAACCCAAAGAATCGGGAGGACGGGGCTGGGAATACCCTGCTGAATCCTGTAACTCCCATTCATTCATAATATTTGTGAAGAATTCATGCTGGTATTTGATACCATATTGAAGGAAGCTATTGTTTTTTTCATAGCTTCCCCGGTGTTCCAGATGGAATACCGTACCATCAAGGTAATTTCTCGCATGGTTCAGGTAAGCGCCCACACCAAGCACTTCCGTGATATTTCCATAGTTGCCGGTTCCTGTATTTGAAGTCGGGGTCGGAGTTTCCAGTGCTCCGATCCAGTATTCACCTGAAATATCATATGTTTCACTTTCAGAAGCCTGGTAAATAGAGGAGATCAATTTTAAACGCAGATTTTGATTGGGTTTATAAGTGAGAGTGGCGGCACTCAGCCAATTTTGATAATGGTCCACTTCACGACCATCAAAATAGATCATAATTTGATAAGCTTCACCAAGGGTTCCGAAAGTAGTAGTCTGGGTTTGTGGAATGAGATTATATGAATTATCAGAAAAAGTTCCCATCACCGAGAGTTCCCATTTATTATTGAATTCATAATTAAGCAGTCCCTGGACATCAACAAAACGGGTTTTGTAATCTCCTTTAACATCCAACCCTTTCAGAAAATAGGAATTGGATTTATATCTTGCACCAATGAGGTAAGAAAGTTTATGTCCGATCATCCCTTCCACATGTGCATTTGAACCCAGCAGACTGATATCAAAAGACCCGGCAAAAGAAGTGGGTCTTTTGTATCTGATATCTAATACTGATGACATCTTATCGCCATATTTAGCATCAAATCCTCCTGCGGAAAAAGAAATTGTTGAAACAAGATCCGGATTCAGGAAACTCAATCCTTCCTGCTGGCCCGACCGGATCAGAAACGGCCTGTAAACTTCAATGTCATTCACAAAAACCAGATTTTCATCATAATTGCCACCGCGTACTGAATATTGTGAACTTAATTCATTTCTTGAAGCCACACCCGGCATGGTTTTAATAAGATCTTCAATACCGGAACTCAGAGTAGGGATAAACGTCACGGTTTTAGGGTCAAGCCTGTTGAAGCTGTTGGTCTGACGTTGTTTATCTTTGACTTCGACGGATTGAAGTTCAGTTCTGGATTTTTTCAGTGTTTTACTGATCTCTTTCCTTTCACCCGGTTTGAGCTGAATCTCCAATGAATCGGTTTCATAACTGATATGTGAGATCAGGAGTGTTATTTTATTCCCGGAAGGGACATTGAGTTGAAAAAAACCCTCTGTATTTGTATTGGTTCCCCCGGGGTTTCCGAGGATTTTAATGTTCACATTAATAATAGGATGTTGATCTGCATCAATCATTTTCCCAAAGACCGTACCCTCTTGCTGGGCAAAGCATTGCAGCGTTGCAACGAAGAAAATGCATAAAAGGATCAGGAGAAAACGGTTAACAGAAAGGATCACTCGTTATTGTTATGGTTAATGGTATCGTTATTGGTATTGTTGTTATTGTAGTTGTTCTTTCGTTTGAATTTCCCTTCTTTCCAGGCCTGGATAAATTTTGCCCATGCAAAGGGGTTGAAGATTTCAAATGGCTGCTGTTGTCCGAAATAGTATAATTTACTTGTCTGCGTTTCAATGTAATTATTATAATTCATCCTACCGTTCATCGGATAATTTTCAACACGCATCCTCATCTCCTCAGGGTCAAGGTTTTTTTTCGCTCGTGCCAGGTCGTCATCAGGAATGTCAGTATTGACAAATGCCCGTTTGAAATCTTCCAGGGTCGGCCAGGGAAAAATATAAGCTGGAGAAAGCGTGATGGTGTCACCAGTCATCAGTTGGATAAGAGAGTACCTGTTTTTTGTGATTGTATCCGGGATCACAAATTTTTCAGGTTTAAATCCCAGGGCATTAAATAATATCGTATCATTCTTAAGGGCAACGAAAGAAAAATATCCATAAACATCGCTTGTTGTGCCTTTTTTAGTATTCTTTATAAAAATCTTTGTAAAAGGGACAGGATTTAAACTGTCAGAAGTAATTGTGATACCCGAGAATTGAATAAGATCATTACCCGTTTCCTGAGCCAGTGTGTAGTTAAAAAGTTGGTAGAAAATCAGAAAGAAAGTGATCTTGATCAGGCTTTTCATTTACGCTGTGCGATTTTTAACTAAAAATAAAAAACGAAATTAGCATATTTTTATTTCTTTTCCGGAGGGTAAAAAAAATGCTGTTACACCGCAGGTAACAGCATTTATGGTAAAAGAAAAAAACTTACTTTTTTAAATATCCTTTTTCACGGGCTTCTTTGATGCAGGCAAGGATACCTTTTTTATTGATTGTTCTCAAGCCCTGGGCGCTCACTTTTAATGTTATATAACGGTTTTCTTCAGGGATGAAGAACCTTTTGGTTTGAAGATTAGGAATAAACGTTCTTTTGGTCTTGATGTTGGAGTGAGAAACTTTATTCCCGACAATCACCTTTTTACCTGTTATTTCACAAATTCTGGACATTGTAATAGTTTTTTATCCGATTTTCCAAAACGGAGCGCAAATTTCCGAAAAATTTTTCAATTACCCAAGAAAAACTGCATTTAATTTATTCAAGGACTGTTCTGCATTCCAACAGATATCAGAATTAGCTGTCACCCATAGATGATGGCCTTCCTCAGTAAATTCAATGCCTGTAAGGCAGTCCTTCGGATATTCCTCTCACGGTTTTCGCCGAAAAGGTATTTTCCTGCTATGACTTTTGTTGGTGTTGCAATCGCAATCCAGACAGTTCCCACGGGTTTTTCGGCTGTTCCTCCAGCCGGCCCGGCTATTCCTGAGGTTGCTATAGCAAAATCAACGTTGAATCTTCGCCGGATATTGGTTGCCATTTCCCTGACAACAGGCTCACTTACTGCCCCAAACTTTAGTAAGGATTCAGGATTTACATCTAATTCATTTTCTTTGACTTCATTGGAATATGCAACAACACTGCCTTTGAAATATCCGGAGCTTCCGGGAATACTGGTTATAAGATGAGCAATATAACCCCCTGTGCAGCTTTCTGCGGTAGCAAGTGTAGAACCCATTGCAGTCAGCAAACCACCGACGATTTCTTCGAGGCTTTCATCATCGAAACCGTAAATATACTCCGGGATGATTTTTTTCAATTTTACAATTTCTTCAGCAATCTGGTTTCTTACCGGTTCTTCCGTGGGTCCTGTCCCGGTAAGCCTGAGCCTTACAATCCCGGGTTGTGGTAAGTATGCCAGTGAGATATTGCCCGGTAATTGCTTTTCCCAACTTTCAATGATATCCGATAAAAAAGATTCACCTATGCCCTGGGTCATGATCGTTCTGTGGACGATCGCCTGGGATTGGAAAGACTTTTTCAATAATGGAATTACCGGGTCTGTAAGCATGGCTTTCATTTCAAAAGGTACTCCGGGCATAGAAATAAAAATAACTTTACCTTCACGTTCAGCCATCTCCGTTTCAAACCACATTCCTGATGCCGTACCATTCTTATTCGCTATTGGATTACAAATTTCAGGTATCTCAGCCTGTTTGCGGTTAAGATTGGTTACCGGTATTCCTCTAAGTATAAAAAATCTTTCAATATTCTCATATGCTTCCTGGTTGAAAACCAGTCGGGTGCGAAAGAACTGGCAAAGAGCGTCTTTTGTTATATCATCTTTAGTCGGACCTATGCCTCCTGTCATCAGGATAATATCCGAACGTAAATGAGCATTTTCCAATGATTCAAGGATTTCCTGCCTGTTATCTCCAATAACCGTGAACTGATTAACCATAAATCCTGCCAGGTTTAATTGCTCTGCCATCCATGCGGCGTTAGTATTGATTACCTGGCCGATCAGCAATTCATCACCAACATTAATGATTTCAACTTTCACAGCACAAAAATACTCATAAATACTGGTTTTGATTTTCGGTTCAAACTCATCTGTTTGATATTAACAGAAACCCCACAGATACTATCTACTTATTTTAACCACAATGAGCACAAAGCAAGCACAATGGTCACGATGAAAATATTCTTTGTAGACATTGTTTAAAGCATTGTGAATCATTGTGGTTATTTGTTTTAAACCAGCGTTTATACTCTTTTAAAATTCGTAATTTTGCAAAAAACCGGTATCGATGAGTGATATCTATGGAAATAAAGAGCTTACTGCATTGATTAACCTACTGGATGAACCTGATACTTCAGCCTTTGGCGCTATCAGGGAAAAAATTTTTTCATTTGGCAAGAAAGCCATACCTTCTCTGGAAAAAGCCTGGGAAAATTCATTCAACAATCTTGTGCAGGAACGTATTGAAGATATCGTTAAAAAGATTCATCTGACGGATCTTGAATTTGAATTTACAAATTGGCTGCAATTAGGATCCTCCGACTTACTAAAAGGTTTTATTCTCATTTCAAAGACACAATATCCTGACCTGGACGGAGAAGCCCTGACAATAAGTGTCGAACAGATGAAAATGGACATCTGGCTGGAATTAAATGATAGCATGACAGCACTTGAGAATGTAAAAGTACTCAACCATATTTTTTTCGGGGTTCAGCATTTCGATGGTAATAAAATCAATCCCCATGCTCCGCAGAATTATTATATAAACACCCTGCTTGAAACAAGAAAAGGAAGCCCCCTCACCCTGGGGATGCTATATATGATCCTTGCTCAGAAATTGAAGATCCCTGTATATGGGGTAAATCTTCCCCAGCATTTTATCCTTGCATACCTCACGGAAATGAGTATTACCAACCCAACAGAAAACGATGTTTTGTTTTATATCAATCCTTTTAATAAAGGGGCTGTCTTCACGAAAAAAGAGATAGAACTCTTTATTCGTCAGTTAAAAATCCAGGTAGATTTGTCCTATTTTGAACCTTGTACCAACATCGATATCATTAAAAGACTGATCACCAATTTGATATATTCTTATAATCAACTTGGATATCCTGACAAAATCGAAGATCTCGAGAATTTATTAAAAATCATCGAACCGTTATAAAATCAGCTTGAAATAATTATGAAAGATGAATTATGAAAGATGAATTGGACGGCATTTATTAACGGTGAGCAAGCAGCCAATCATTACAGTTTTTCTCCACACGTTTCAGAGCATCGGAGGCAGCTGTCCTGACAAACTTTTCACCAATGATACGTTCGTAGAGTTCAATATAACGGTCTGAGATTTGATTCACGAACGAATCGCTCATCTCCGGTACTTTTTGTCCTTCCTTTCCCTGAAAACCATTATCCATTAGCCATTCCCTAACGAATTCCTTGGAAAGCTGCCGCTGTTGTTCACCTTTCGCTTGCCGTTCTTCATAACCTTCCAGATAAAAGTATCTTGAAGAATCCGGTGTATGAATTTCATCAATGAGACAGATCTTTCCGTCCTGTCCTTTTCCAAACTCGTACTTGGTATCGACCAGGATCAATCCTTTTGTTGCAGACATTTCGGTTCCTTTTCGGAAAAGAGCAATTGCATATTTTTCCATGATCTCGTAATCTTCTTTTGCAATCAACCCTTGTTGAATGATCTCTTCCCTGGTGATATCTTCGTCGTGACCTACAACAGCTTTGGTAGTAGGCGTGAGAATTGGTTCCGGGAACCGTTGATGTTCTCTCATTCCATCAGGGATGGGGACTCCGCAAATTTCACGTTTTCCACTTTTATAAGTTCGCCATGAACTTCCTGTCAGATAACCGCGAACGATCATTTCAACCGGGAATGGTTTGCAGAAACGGCCAATGGTTACAACCGGATCAGGACTTGAGATCTTCCAGTTCGGACAGATATCGGCGGTAGCATCCAGGAACCTGGAAGCGATCTGGTTCAGCACCTGCCCTTTATATGGAATTCCTTTCGGTAATACCACATCGAATGCTGAAATACGATCACTGGCAATCATGACCAGGTATTTATCGTCAATATTGTATACATCCCGGACCTTGCCTGTGTACTTGCTTTTTTGTCCCGGAAAATGGAAATCGGTTACCATAATTACATTTTGCATAGCCTTGAGATTGGAAGTTATTGTGATGAATTTCCATAAGCATTGATGATCTTAATCACCAACTTATGACGGATGATGTCGTTGTGATCGAGATAAACAAAATGGATTCCCGGGATATCATTCAGGATCGTTTGTACATGGATCAAACCTGAGATTTGATGTTTTGGGAGATCCACCTGTGTGATATCTCCCGTAACGATGAATTTTGCTGATGTTCCCATTCGTGTGAGAAACATCTTGAGCTGGTTCGGGCTGGTATTTTGTGCTTCATCAAGAATAGCAAAAGCATTATTGAGTGTCCGGCCACGCATAAAAGCAAGCGGCGCAATTTCGATCGTACCATCTTCGATATAGGCAAGGAGTTTTTGCGGAGGAAGCATATCCTTTAAAGCGTCATATAAAGGTTGCAGATAGGGGTCAAGCTTTTCTTTAAGATCACCGGGAAGAAACCCCAGATTTTCTCCTGCTTCGACTGCCGGACGGGTCAGGATAATACGCTGGATCTCTTTATTTTTCAAAGCTCTCACTGCAAGAGCGACCGCCGTATAGGTTTTACCTGTACCGGCAGGACCAATGGCGAATACCAGGTCGTTTTCATCCACACTCTTTACCAGCTTCCTCTGATTGACAGTCCTGGCACGGATCAACATGCCGTTCTTTCCATGAACAAGGATATCGGACAAAATTCCTGCAGTTTCAGGTAGTTGGGAAACCTCTGCTTCAAGTAAACTTGAAATATCGTTTCGGGTTAATTTACCAAACTTTTCAAGGTGAAGCAGCAACAATGAAAATTTTCCCTCAAAGGATAACAGCTCTGTTTCCTCACCCATTGCTTTTACATAATTATCACGGGAAAATATCTTCAGCTTCGGGAAAAATTGGCGCATCAGATCCAGATTCTGATCATTTGCACCGAAAATATCGAGAGGATGGTGGGATTCGATGCTTATAATTTTTTCACTCATCCGGTAAATATAATTGCTAACTTTGAAAAGTACAAAAGTACTGCAATTTTTCATTCATGCCAATCATTACTTTGACAAGCGACTGGGGGCTGAGGGACCATTACCTGGGAGCTGTAAAAGGTGCAATATACAACAGGTTGCCAGGGGTCACGATCGTTGATATTTCACATGCCATTCCTCCATTTGACCTGAATCAGGCCGCCTTTATCATCCGCAATTTTTATAAGAATTTCCCTGAAGGAACCATTCATATCCTTGGTATTAATACCGAAGCCTCCATTGAAACTCCGCATACATTGGTAATCCATGATGGCCATTATTTCATTGGAGCCGACAACGGTATTTTTTCACTCATCTTCGATGAAAAACCTGATTCCATCTTTGAGCTCGGTGTATTGCAGGATTCCGATTATTTCACTTTTTCCGCACGTGACGTTTTTGTAAAAGTTGCATGCCATATCGCGGAAGGCAAACCCGTTGAACAGCTTGGTTCTCCAAAAAACTCGATATTGCAAAAGATGTCATTTAAACCGGCAATTGACGGGAACCTGATCAAAGGCAAAGTCATTTATATAGACAACTATGAAAATGTCTTTACCAATATTACAGAAGCTTTCTTTAAATCCGTTGTAAAAGGGCAAAAATTCGCTATCATGTTCCGGTCTGCATCCTATCGTATTACCGCGATCAGCAAATCTTACAAAGATGTTGTGGAAGGGGAGATGCTTGCATTATTCAGCACCAGCGGTCATCTCGAGATCGCCATTAACCAGGGGAAAGCCTCCAGCCTTCTGGGGCTTAAAATGGATCAGCCGATCCTGATTGAAATTCTGGGATGATGTTGGTTTTTTTTTAATACTTCTCCATTATTTATCCTGTTAATCAGCAAGGACACGTGTTTCTCATTAATCCGTTCAGGTATGAAAAGCGTAGATAATGAATTTGATTTTTTGCGCCCTCGCGTCTTTGCGGTGAAGAATTATTTCAAACCATCTTATTGAAATATTTATGAAGATTAATCCGGCATAGCAAAAAATATATTGACTAGATAATATCGAAATTAGAAATTTCTTCGTATATTTGAAGCGTCTTAAACGCTTCATCATGAAAACCATAACCCTCAGATTTGGTTTGATGGTGGTTGTTTTCCTTCTTCTTTCTTCCTCTGCTTTTTCTTCCAACCTTACGGACACGATACAACTGTTACCTTTTACTGAAAACTGGGAATCAGCATCATTTACCACCAACAACTGGTCATTTCCCTGGATGCAGGGAAATTGGACGATCCTGACTTCAGACGGGGATCCCTCTCCCTGTGCAATTTTTCCCGGGATCCCGATACAAACAAATTACATTTATGCACTTCAGACTCCTTATCTTGATGCACGTTCCCTGGTTTGTGACAAGATCTATCTTGATTTTGATCTTAAATTCCACTGCATAACCAGTACCGGCACCGAATGGTTCAGGATTTTCCTCAATGTGGATACAAACAGGTACACTTACTTAACACTTACCAATACCGGGGATTACGATTGGCAACATTTCAGGATCCATCTGGCGATGGCAGAATCAAAGCTTTTCACGATCATGTTTGTTGCTTCAGGAACAAATTCAAGTTATATAGATGAATGGATGATAGATAATATTAAGGTTTCCCGTGAATGCAAACCCCCGAAAAATTTAACAACGGCAGTCAATGGAAGTTGCGGAAAATCAAACTGCCAAGTTTATTTAACCTGGCAGGCGCCGGTATGTCCGTCATTTACTGAATTAACGGAATTGATTTATGATCCGGGGTGGGCGGAAGATGGGGTCGGAATGTGGACTTCAGGCTGGGCCGGGAATGAATTTCCGGTTTATGGTTACTCAGGGATTGTCAAGTCTTTTGATCTTTATTTCTGGTACAACCCGAACCACGGAACAGATCAATTAACACTGGATGTATTTGATCAGTCACACAATTTAATAGGTTCATCCGACCCTTTTACTCCCCCTGATGACGGATGGATCACAGTGAATGTTCCCGATATTCCATTCAATGATGTATTTTATGGAATGGTAAAATGGCTTAATACAGGTCCGACCAATTACCTGGGCTTTAACTGCGATTGCGGCAATTACAGTGATAATGCATATATTGTGTGGGATAACCAATGGATTTTACTTGCATCCACTATGTATTGCGGGTTGAACACAAACTTTTTAGCGAGGGCGTATGTTTTGATGAGAAATGAAACAAAAGTTGCAGCACAGAATGACAGCACAGAATTGATTGGATATAATATTTACAGAAGTACCGATGGTTCCTCATTTACACTCATAAATACAAATCCGGCTGGAGATACTTCATTTGCAGATATGATTAATTGCGAGGCGTATTATTATTTGACATCCGTCTATAATAACTGTGAATCCCTGGCAACTGACACAATAAGTACCAGTTGTTATGTAGGGATCCCTGATCCTTTACAAAATAAACAGTTCGAATTTTATCCGAATCCTTCTGAAGGTATCATCAAGATATCAGGTATTCCGGAAGGATCGGACGGGATTTTAAAAATATATTCGCCGGATGGCAGAGTTCTTTATTCAACGGATATCCATACTGGTTCCTACGACTTCAGTTTTCTAAACAATGGTACATACCTGATTACCCTGCAGGGTGCAAGGGATTCATATCATTATAAACTGATAATATTAAAATAAAAAACGGAACTGTCCAGGAAAATTTTGATACCATCTCTTTTCTTTAGCTACTCAACGGCTACCAAGGCATCAGTGTTATCCCCACATTCCAGGGATAGACTACCGGGCCCTGGTTATTCACAAACATGGGAGTAATGGAATAGGTAGCAAACAGGTTCAGGAATGACCAGCCGATCCTTACCGTTGCATCTGCCTTGAAGGAATTCAGATGATAGGGCCCATGCTGTCTGATGATATGGTTGTCAGGATTGATACTGGCTACAACATTATCATTCATATCTTCAAGGTAATAGGTTGTACCGGATTCATGAAAACTTTGCTTTGTATAAGATCCGATCCTGACCCCGCCGACAATACCCAATGCAATATGAAAACCGTTAAACCTGCAACCAGGGTTCGTTTGGTACTCTATAAGAACGGGTACATTTATCCAGGCTATAAATAGTTTATTCACCATGGGGGTTACGGATGTCCCGTTATTGTCAACGATTTTATACGCTGTCAGCTGGCTTGAATCGCCGATTATCATTTGATTACCGGTAAAATAATAATTATTCACCTGCAAACCCAATCCGGAAGTGAGTCCGAAATGATTTCTGGCGATATTCAGATTAAATTCAAACGGATTGAAATTTAGCATTATTGAGCGTGCCGTGTTGATATTCAGATAACTTTCGGTTTGCGGGAAATTCATATTGAAACCGGAGTTTACATATCCGCCGATTCCTATTTCAAATCCTGCCCAATGACCGTAATATCCTCCTTCTTTGTGGCAACCAGGAAAATCATATTTACAAAAATGATGGAAATCCTTTTTCCTGATATAAATGATCATACTGTCATTTCCGATCTTCTGGATTTTCATACCATGCATTATCCTGTGAATGGAATCATGTCCGGAGTCTTTATTCCCGTATGTATTCCCTGGATCATTTGCTGCAGCAGGATTGGCTGTAAAAAGAATAAAAACAGACATCAGCATGATGCCGGTCAATACGAATATTTTTTTCATGCGATTAAGGTTAAAAGTTAATAATGGAGAATAGACGACACAAGACCAATTGTGTTACAATATCCGGAAAAAATAAGAGACTGTTTAAATTTCTAAAATTGAATAAATATTTAACCACAATGACACAAAGGAGGCACAATGTACACAAAGAGAGCCATTGTGACCTTTGTGTAAATCATTGTGACCTTTGTGGTTAAAATAACCATATTTATTGCTCCTGCAGCATTCCACTGAAAATGACAAAATTTTAAACAGTCTCTAAGCAACTGACCAGCAAATCAGGAATCCAGTTTCAGGACAGCAAGGAAAGCTTTTTGAGGAATCTCCACATTTCCAACCTGACGCATCCGTTTCTTCCCTTTTTTTTGTTTTTCGAGCAGTTTGCGCTTACGGGTAATGTCGCCTCCATAACATTTTGCGGTAACATCTTTTCTCACTGCTTTTACTGTTTCCCGTGCAATGATCTTAGCTCCGATGGCTGCCTGTATAGCAACTTCATATTGCTGGCGGGGAATGTATTCTTTCAGCTTGATACAAAATTTACGGCCAAATTCATAAGCATTATCCCTGTGAAGAAGGGTCGATAATGCATCTACCGAATCTCCGTTCAATAATATATCAAGTTTTACCAGATCAGCAGGTTTATGGCCTGAAATATAATAATCAAAGGACGCATATCCTTTGGAGATGCTTTTCAGTTTATCGTAAAAATCAAATACGATTTCACCAAGTGGGAGCTCGACAGTGAGTTCAATCCGGTCTGTTGTCAGATAAACCTGGTTTTTTAAAACGCCGCGCTTATCTATGCAAAGTTTCATAATTGCCCCCACATATTCCGTCCTTGTGATGATATTGGCCGTAATGTAAGGTTCCTCAATATGATCGATAACTGTTGGTATTGGAAGTCCCGAAGGATTATGAACTTCAACGATTTCCCCTTTTGTGGTATAGACTTTATATGAAACATTGGGAACGGTGGTGATCACGTCCATATTAAATTCCCGGTCGAGACGTTCCTGTACGATCTCCATATGAAGTAAACCCAGGAATCCACAACGGAAACCAAAACCCAGTGCTGCCGATGATTCCGGTTCAAAGGAAAGAGAAGCATCATTTAATCTGAGTTTTTCAATCGAATCCCTTAACACTTCATAGTCGTCGGCATCAACCGGATAAATTCCCGCAAAAACCATCGGGACCACATCTTTAAACCCTTCGATAGCTTTATCGCAAGGCCGGTCCACCTGGGTGATGGTATCACCTACCTGCACTTCCTTGCTCGATTTTATACCGGAAATGATATAGCCGACATCTCCTGCTTTAAGAATTTCACGGGGTTCCGGCCTGAGCCGTAATACGCCAATCTCATCAGCATGATACTCCCATCCGGTATTCACGAATTTAACATGATCGCCTTTTCTAACCGTGCCATTCATGATCCGGAAATAAGCGATGATCCCGCGATAAGAATTGAAGACCGAATCAAAGATCAATGCCTGTAAGGGCGCCTCCTCACTTCCTTCAGGAGCAGGGATCTTGTTGACAATATCTTCCAGGATGCGTTCTATTCCATATCCCATCTTGGCGCTGGCTTCAATAATTACTTCTCGTGAACATCCAAGCAAATCGATGATCTGATCCTTCACTTCCTCGATCATGGCATTGGCCATGTCAATCTTATTGAGAACCGGAATAATGGTGAGGTTATGTTCAATGGCAAGCCAAAGATTCGAGATCGTTTGCGCTTGTATGCCCTGTGTCGCATCGATCACCAGTAACGCACCTTCACATGCTGCGATCGCCCGTGATACTTCATAAGAAAAATCCACATGACCGGGAGTGTCGATAAGATTGAGAACATAATCCTGTCCATGAAAAAAATAATCCATCCGGATGGCATGACTTTTAATCGTAATGCCTCTTTCCCTTTCCAGATCCATATCATCCAGGACCTGCTCCTGGAAATCTCTTTCGGAAATGGTATGGGTCATCTCAAGTAACCGGTCAGCGAGCGTGGATTTGCCGTGGTCAATATGGGCAATAATGCAGAAATTCCGTATATTCTTCACGGTGCAAATATAGTAATTGTGCCGATGAAATGTAATGTCAACGAAGGATTGTCACTGTGCCCCGGATCGTTCGTTTCACTGTTCCTGACAAAGTGATCTCGAAAACATCACATATATAGAAATATGCTCCATCACTGCATGGCTGATTCGTTGTCCTGTCTTTTCCATTCCAGTTGATGGCAGGGTCATTCGTTTCAAATACTTTCTTACCCCACCGATCAAAGATCGTCAGGTTGATCTTCCCGACCGATGAAAAATCAGGGAATGGTATGAAATAGTCATTGTGACCATCTCCGTTGGGAGTAAAAACATTTGGAAGCCTGTAACCACAGATGTTATCCATACAGACGATATTACTGAAACCACTTCTGTTTCCCGCGGAATCAACGGCAATTATTCCGTAACATCCGACAACCGTGTTATTTTGTTTGTAAATATAAACAGTATCATTGCGGTTCAGGGTGGAATCAATAAGGACAAGGTTACCACCGGATGTGGGAGAAAAATAAATGTAATATTTGGCAATATCGAGGGAACAGGTATCAAATGGATTTATCCAGCTAAGCGTATCGATACTATTGTGACAATCAGCGCGTACCCGCAATACCGGCGGACAAGGTGGCAGGTTATCAACCGGTACGCTGCAATTGTCCTGTGAAAAATTGATAATGGGATCGATGAACCCGGATGATGAATATTTCCCGACACTTTTAATATGATAGCAGTATTCAATCCCATTCTTAAGGCCCTTATCATCAAATGCAGGTTGGTCACTGGAGCCAATGGAATCGAAGATTGCAGTTAGTAGATTGCGGCGATAAATGGTATAGCGGTAATTTGACCATGGCACATTATTAGACCATCTTAATTTAAGTTTTTTATCGGTCGGTGTAATAGTTAAATAGATAGAGCTTGCAGCCTGAGAATATCCGATCAGGAAGTAGTGGCCAGGGGCGATATTTTTAAAACCAATCCGGTATTTATAAGGAAACGATTTTGTATTCAGAAATGTATCAATAAGGATCGTATCGTTAAGATCTGTCAGGGAATCAATCGGGATGAATTGACCGGGAATGGTGGGATTTAAGCGTTCAATTACATATCGGTAAGGTCCCGGCGCCAGGACAGTATCGATTTCTGTCGGTTTGGACCAGGCAATATAGATCGACCCGTTTGTCTCACTGGTTGAATTTACGCTGACATTCGTAAGGACCGGGATATCTTTCCGGAGACTTGTACAGGCTTCATTCGAGGCGTAGCTTTCAGCGTTATCCGGGTAATAAGCATCAATAAGATAACAATATTTAGAGCCAAGGTCTAAGCCTGCCCCTGAATTATCATCAAGATAAGTAGTTTTGGTTATATCTGTTATTTCACCAATTTTAACAAAACCCAGATAAGATGGTACACCGGTCTGGCAATAACCAGGAATGAAACCGGTTGAATCAGCTTTCCGGAAAATATAAAAACCTTTGGCATTTTGGCAGATATAATTATCCCAATTGAGAGTTATGGAGGTTCCAAGCGGTGTTGCAGTAAGGTTTTTTGGTGGAGGTCCGATAACCTTGATTTGCATTGATTTTATGTCTGCCAGGTTTACGGGAGTGGCATTATCGCTGGCTTTAAAAAATACCCTGTAAGGCAGGCGTTGAACATGTTCGCAAACCGTTCGCCAGATAAAAGTGGTAGTCACAGAATCTTGTCCAATAGCGGGATCCGGGTTTAAGAACGCAGGACTATTGGTCATTACCAACGGGCCTCCTGTTCCGGTCAGCTTAACAATACCTCCGTCAGGGTCGTGTGCTCTTACATTGAACATAAGCGTATCTCCTGCTTCCACACATGTATCGGCAATCGGGTCAATGACCGGTGGCCGATCATTGCATGCTACAATAATGATCTGCATATCCCGTTCAACGCTTCCGATCATAGTACCATTCCTCCATTCTTCGATCAGGATTGCAATATTATATTGTCCCTGGTAGGGTGGGTTTTCCCAGGAAAAATCACCGGTCACCGAATCCAGCCTGAGAATATTGGGTGAAGTTGTCGGTGGCAGGGTATAGCCTGGAATTGGTAATCCTCCCTCTCCCAAGCAGGTAACTAAACGGTAAGAAAGACTGTCCCCATCGGGACTATAGGCTCCCGGATTATGAAAAAACGGTTCATTCACGCAACCGTTGTCTACCGGTGGTATTAAAAGCTGTGGGGAATCAGCATATCCGAGAAAAGGGTTGATCACAAGTACAGAATAGATATAAAGTGGAATATTAACTGAATTGGGAATATTCAAAATATCCGCATTCCTGTTCGGATCTTCCATCGATATGACATATGTGGCTGGGCCCGTATAGGTATGTTGTCCGGTATATTTGTTAAAGGTCACCCCATAATGAGGGTCGCTGGGTAAAGGGAATGAATCAACCCTTGGAACATCAGTGGCAGTGCCATCTCCCCAGTTAACCGGTAAAGTATTTCTGAACAAGTTAGCAGGCATTCCTGTCCTGGTATATGTTACAAGAGTGATTGCATATGTTAGCCCTGAAATATGTGTGTATGTGAGTTCTGCCGCTCTTTGATGGGTGGCATATATAGTAAATGGGGTATAAAAAAAAGTGAAAACGAACAAAACCAGTAGGATCTTTATTTTTGTGTAACAGTTCAACATAGAAAACCGGGTATTGAACAAAATTCTTATCAAAAGTAATACTTTTCAATGCATTGAAGTCATGATCTTATTTCAAATCATTCTAAATTTTAACGTAACTTTGCCAGGGTTATGTAAAAGGTTGTATTGATGCTCCAAAATGATATCCAGGGCGAAAAAAAAGAAATCCTGAAACGATACGGGAATTTATTAAGAACCTGGAAATCCAAATCCTCCGAAGATAAAAAGTTAGTCAGAAAAGCCTTTAATATGGCAGTAGAGGCGCATAAAGACATGCGCCGGGAAAGCGGAGAGCCGTATATTTATCATCCTTTAAGTGTTGCAATTATCGCGGTGGGAGAAATTGGTCTTGGAGCTACCTCCATCATCTGCGCATTGCTCCATGATGTGGTAGAAGATACTGAATTCACACTCGATGATATACGGGGACTTTTCGGTGAAAAAGTAGCATCGATCATTGATGGTCTGACGAAGATCAGGGGTATCTTTGATCAACAAACATCATCCATCCAGGCGGAGAATTTTAAAAAGATACTTCTCACACTTTCCGATGATGTACGTGTTATCCTGATAAAACTTGCTGACCGTCTTCATAATATGAGAACGCTTGATGCTGTTTCCAATGAAAAACAATTGAAGATGGCATCAGAAACGATCTATTTTTATGCACCCCTTGCTCACCGTTTGGGACTACATGCTATTAAAAGTGAATTGCAGGACCTTGCACTAAAATATACAGAACCGGAGGTATATGCTACAATTTCAAAGAAACTCAGGGAATCGGAGAAAGGAAGGAGCCGGTTTATTAATAAGTTCCTCTTTCCGATTAAACAATCATTGACTTCTCATAATATCAAACACACTATTACAGTAAGGGAAAAATCCATATACTCCATCTGGGAGAAAATGCAGAAAAAAGAAGTACCCTTTGAAGAGATCTATGATATTTTTGCGATCCGCGTGATAATTGATACACCTGTAGAATCGGAGAAATCCGATTGCTGGAGGGTTTATTCCATTATTACAGATCATTACCGGCCCAACATGGACCGGTTACGTGATTGGATTTCAATCCCAAAAGCAAATGGATATGAGGCTTTGCATACTACCGTCATGAGTCATACGGGCCAATGGATCGAGATTCAGATCCGTTCCAAACGAATGGACGAAATTGCAGAAAAAGGATATGCTGCCCATTGGAAGTACAAGGAATCGATGAATGTGAACAGCCAACTCGATAACTGGCTTGACCGGATCAGGGAAATGATTGAAAGCCCCGATGCTGATGCCCTATCATTCATTGATGATGTTAAAGGATATTTTTTCCTCGATGAGATTACTATTTTCACTCCACAGGGAGAATTACGAACACTTCCTGCCAATTCGACTGTTCTTGATTTTGCTTACGCAATTCATTCTGAAATAGGCGATACCTGTATCGGCGCCAAAGTGGATAAAAAACTCGTTCCAATAAACTACCAGCTTAAAAATGGGGAGCAAATCGAAGTGATCACTTCAAAAAAACAGTCCCCGAAGGAAGAATGGTTGAATTATGCTGTGACTACAAGGGCAAAAGCCAACATCAAACTTGGCTTAAAGAACGAAAAGAAAAAGTATTACAAACAAGGGAAAGAAAAACTGGAAAAATGGTTTGACGAGTTTACTATTGAATTTAGTCATGAAAATATCAGAAAGTTCCTTACCTCAAATAACTTCTCCACACTGATCGACCTTTATTATGCTTGTGGAACAGATTCCATAGGTGTTAAGGACGTAAAACTGTTTGCCACATCCAACATGAAAAGCGGATGGCTGAATTTTGTTATTAAATCCCGTCACAAAGATCATCAGAAAAAAGGTGAATCAATCGAAAATGGAATTACCACGGGGCGTGAGACACCCCGGCTGGAGAAGGTTGTCGAAGGTAATCTAAGCCGGCTTGGATATGAGATTTCCACTTGTTGTAATCCGATACCTGGTGATGAAATTATAGGTGTGATCGCTTCAGACCATCTGCCGATCCAGATTCACCGCACAAAATGTCTTAAAGCTATAGAACTTATTTCAAGCTTTGGCAATCATTTCGTGAAAATCCATTGGACAAACAAAGAATCAATCTCCTTCCTTGCAGGCATTAAAATTACCGGGATCGATAAAGTGGGACTTATCAATGATATCACAAAGATCATTTCATCAGAATTGAATCTGAATATAAAGTCATTTCACCTTGAAGCGAAAACCGGGCTCACAGAAGGCGAGATCATGCTTTATGTGCAGGATTCAAAAACCCTGAATCAGCTTCTTAATAATCTGAAGAAAATTGAAGGCGTTAAAAACGTAAACAGGGTTGATTAATTTAAAAAATTCTATTTATATCGGTTCTAAATATAAATAATATGCTTATCTTTACGCAAATTTTTTCGTCATGACAAAGAAAAATGCAGAAGATACTTTTGAAAATGTCAAGAGAATCTTTACAGAATACCTCGAAAGACACGCTCATAGGAAAACTCCGGAAAGGTATACGATTCTTAAGGAAATTTTTACTACGGATGGACATTTTGATATAGAAACACTTTATATCAGAATGAAAAATCATAAGTACCGCGTAAGCCGGGCTACTTTATATAATACGATAGAGTTGCTGCTGGATTGTGGTTTAGTAACAAAACATCAGTTTGGTACTAACTATGCTCAGTTTGAAAAGGCAATGCTTCTAAAGCAACACGATCATTTTATTTTCGAAGATACGGGTGAAGCTCTTGAGTTTTATGACGCAAAGATTGAGGACATCCGACTCCATGTTGAAAATTTATTTAATGTAGATATCTCTCATTATTCACTTACCTTCTATGGAAATTCGAAACGGAAGTAAAATCCTCTTTTCATGAAGGTTGATGTCATTCTTGGATTGCAATGGGGAGATGAAGGGAAAGGTAAAATTGTTGATGTTTTCGCCCCTCAGTATGATATTGTAGCGCGATTTCAGGGAGGTCCTAACGCCGGACATACTGTTGAATTCGACAATAAAAAATTCATTCTTCACACTATTCCCTCTGGTATCTTTCATCCAAAGACCATAAATGTTATCGGGAACGGGGTTATCATTGACCCGTTCAACCTGATGAAAGAAATTCAGCAACTGAAGGATTCCGGCATCCGGCCGGAGGAAAATCTTTTGATTTCCAAAAGAGCGCACCTCATTCTGCCGACACACCGGGTTTTAGACATGGCCTATGAATCCTTAAAGGGTCAAACCAAGATCGGTTCAACCTTGAAAGGAATCGGACCGACATACACGGATAAAGCAGGAAGGAATGGTCTCCGGATGGGTATTATAGCCTCCGGTGATTTTACAGAGAAATACCATCAATTAAAAAAAAGCCACGGGGAAATTCTGGGTTGTTATGGTTTCAAGCTTGCAGAACAATGTATTGAAGAGCTTCCGTTCGATGTTTATGAGCAAAAGTGGTTTGATTCAATCAATGAATTGAAAAGCTATGCACTGATCGACAGTGAAGAATACCTTAACAAAAGTCTGGATGAAGGCAAATCAATACTTGCCGAAGGTGCCCAGGGATCAATGCTCGATGTGGATTTTGGCTCCTATCCATATGTAACTTCGTCGACTACAATTTCAGCAGGAGTATGTGCAGGTCTGGGGATTTCACCACACAGGATCGGTAAAATCTTCGGGATATTCAAGTCTTACTGCACCCGTGTAGGAGCAGGTCCTTTTCCGACCGAGCTTTGCGATGAAACCGGTGAAGCGATCCGGAACAGTGGACGGGAATTTGGTTCTACCACGGGGAGACCCAGGCGTTGCGGTTGGTTGGATCTGCCTGCATTGAAATATTCGATCATGCTCAATGGCGTGGACAGTTTGATCATGATGAAAGCAGATGTCCTGAGCTCTTTTGAAACAATAAAGATTTGCACCCATTATAAGGAAAAAAATAAAATAACGGCAAGTTTCCCCTTTGACCTCTCCTCTGAAACGCTGGAACCTGTTTACGCTAATCTGGACGGGTGGCAGAAGCCACTCAGGGATATAGAATCTTTTACTGAAATCCCACAGGAATTAACTACCTATTTGAATTATATTGAAGATGCTCTGGGACTGCCTATTGATATTGTCTCGATCGGACCCGACAGGACTCAAACCCTGAAAAAGCAGGTTTTATAATTTTCTTTTTACTTCTATTTGCTCGTATCCCTCAATGATATCACCAATCTTCATATCATTGAAATTCTCAATATTCAGGCCACATTCATAGCCTACCAGGACTTCCTTCACATCGTCCTTAAATCTTTTAAGCGATCCCAGGGAGCCGGTATAAACTACTATACCATCACGGATTAACCGGATTTTAGTATTCCTTATAATTTTTCCGTCCAGAACATAACAACCGGCCACAGTTCCTACCTTGGTGATTTTAAAGACTTCGCGGACTTCGAGGTTACAGGTGATTTTTTCTTCAATTTCGGGTGATAACATACCTTCTATGGCAGCTTTGATTTCCTCAATTGCATTATAAATGATGGAATATAACCGGATATCGATCTGTTCCTGCTCTGCAAGTTTCCTTGCACTAACGGAAGGACGTACCTGGAACCCGATAATGATAGCATTTGAAGCGGATGCAAGCAACACATCAGATTCGGTTATTTGTCCGACGGATTTGTGAATGACATTTACCACCACCTGTTGAGTGGATAATTTCAGTAATGAATCAGAAAGAGCTTCGACCGAACCATCAACATCCCCTTTAACGATGATATTAAGTTCCTTGAAATCTCCAATCGCAATACGTCGTCCGATCTCATCCAATGTGATGTGCTTCTGGGTACGGATACCTTGCTCACGCTGCAATTGCAGACGTTTATTTGCAATGGTCTTCACTTCTTTTTCATCTATCATTACATTGAAAACATCACCTGCCTGTGGGGCTCCGTTCAAACCAAGCATCAACAGGGGAGAAGAAGGCACTGCTTCTTTGATCGGTTGATTTCGTTCATTGTACATGGCTTTTACTCTTCCATAAGTGGATCCTGCAAGTACGATATCTCCAATGTGAAGCGTGCCATTTTGCACAAGAAGTTTTGCTACATAACCCCGGCCTTTATCAAGAGAGGATTCTATAACCGTTCCTAAGGCAGGACGGTCAGGATTGGCTTTAAGGTTTAGCATTTCTGCTTCCAAAAGTACTTTATCGAGAAGAACATTGACATTTAATCCGGTTTTTGCTGATATTTCCTGCGATTGATAATTTCCGCCCCAGTCTTCCACAAGAATATTCAACTTGGATAATTCTTCTTTAACTTTTTCCGGGTTTGAATTGGGTTTATCAATTTTATTTATGGCAAAAACGATGGGTACCTGTGCAGCCAAAGCGTGGTTAATTGCTTCCCTGGTTTGCGGCATAACACTGTCATCGGCAGCAATGACAATAATAGCTACATCCGTAACTTTAGCGCCCCTGGCACGCATTGCGGTGAAAGCTTCGTGACCCGGTGTATCAAGGAAGGTAATGGTTTTTTCATTTTCCAGTCGTACCTCGTATGCACCAATATGCTGGGTGATACCACCGGCTTCCCCGGCTACAACGTTGGTTTTCCGGATATAATCCAGTAATTTGGTTTTACCATGATCTACATGTCCCATCACAGTAACAATCGGTGCACGAAAAAGGAGATCTTCCGGATTATCTTCTTCCTCACGCATCGAGATAGCTTCCTGTACTTCTACGCTTACAAATTCAACTTTGTATCCGAATTCATCAGCAACAAGTGTCAAAGTTTCAGCATCAAGGCGTTGATTGATCGATACAAAAAGTCCAAGTGACATACATGTTGATATGATATCTGTAACAGGAACGTTCATCATGGTAGCAAGTTCATTTGCAGTGACGAATTCCGTGACCTGAATGACTTTTTTACCTTCTTCAATTTTCTCCTGTTCCTGCAGTAACTGCTGGCTGACCAGTTCACGTTTCAGACGACGATATTTTGAAGCTTTTGATTTTCCAACCGGACCGAGTCGTGCCAAAGTTTCCTTGATCTGACGCGCGATATCTTCTGCTGTAAGTTCAGGTTTAAGTATCTCTCTATGAATTTTCTTTTCCCTGAATTTTGGCCGTGTATGTTCAGTCCGGGGTTCCACCGTACCAGCTTCACCAGTACCCGGTTGCTTTCTAATCCTTTTCCGCTTTTTCTTTTTCCCTTTGAGCGTTTCATCAGAGGAAGAGGCAACAGGTTTTTTCTTTTCAAACTTTTTTGGCTCCGGAAGTTTAATTGACCCCAGAATTGTTGGTCCTTCCAGGATGATCCGCTGCGTTCTGATAAAGTTATCCTCTTCCGGTAATTCTTCAGGCAGGACCACGATCTCTTCAGGCTCAATAGCCGAAAGAATTTCTTCTATTTCCGCCGGTTCTGCTATGAGGATCCCTGATTCCTCAGAGGATTCTGTCTTTTCTTCAATTTGTTCAACGGCTTCTTTGCCCCTGGTTTTCTTTTTTGGTTTTTTATCGAGCGACTTGAGGTCAAGCTTCCCGACAATCTTAATATCCGCTTTAGGCCTGGCCTCTTTCCCTTCAGGTTCTGTTATAATCCCTGCAGACGGATGCTCAGCTTCTTCTTCCTTACCAAGATCACCTTTTTTAGTAGCTTTTCCGGATTTGGTCTTTGCAGGTTCTTTCTGTTTTTCAGAAACTTCATGGATTTCAACTTTCTGTGTTGCTTTTTCTTCCTTTACTTCCTTTACGCCCTTCTTCTCAGTTTTTTTAACAAGTTCAGGTTGTTTGTCAGGAACTTGTTGTTCTGCTGTTTTCTTTTTCTCCCCGGGTGCCTCTTTAACTACCGGTTCTTTCGGGATCTTAGGTGTTTCAAATGGTTTTTTATCATACTCGATAGAGACATTTTTAATGAAAAGTTCATCCAGTTCCTTTTCCCTGTCTTTTACCGCAATACGTTTGTCTTCGATCGTTATCGTTTCATGCTGGGTAAATTGCAACCCGATTTTCTGAGCTTCTTCCTTAACATGCTTTTCAGTCGCAAATTCCTTCATCAGAAGGGCATAGATTTCCTGTGATAATTTTGTATTCGGGTCTTTACCTACTGAAAATCCCCTTTTTTCGAGGAAGTCCACAATGGTCGAAACCCCAATGTTAAATTCTCGTGCTGCCTTACTAAGCCGTATTGTTACAGTTGCTTCACTCATAGATGTTGGCTCAGACGCTTCTTTTATCGCGGACGGTAAAATTAGGATTTTTTATTCAAACTCTGCTTTTAAAATTCTAATCACTTCATTGATAGTCTCTTCTTCAAGGTCTGTTCGTTTTACAAGTTCTTTAATATCGATATTTAATATGCTTTTTGCCGTATCACAACCAATGGCTTTCATTTCATCAATGATCCACTGATCGATTTCATCAGAGAATTCCTGAAGATCAACATCTTCATTGTCCACATCCGTATCACGGTAAACATCGATCTCAAACCCTGTCAGCTTGCCCGCAAGCTTAATGTTGAACCCTCCTTTGCCAATGGCCAATGAGACCTGGTCAGGCTTCATATAAACATCGGCTTTTTTTGTTTCATCATCAATAATGATGGAGGATACTTTTGCCGGACTTAATGCACGCTGAATGTACAAAGAAGGATTATTTGTAAAATTAATCACGTCGATGTTCTCATTTTTCAACTCTCTCACGATCCCATGAATTCTCGATCCTTTCATCCCGACGCAAGCACCTACAGGATCTATCCGGTCATCGTATGATTCAACGGCGATCTTGGCACGTTCACCGGGTACCCTCACGATGTTCCTGATGCTGATGAGCCCATCGTATACTTCCGGTACCTCGGATTCAAAAAGCCGTTCGAGAAATACCGGGGAAGTGCGTGAAAGAATGATCACGGGATTATTGTTCTTCATTTCAACCTTGGATACTACCGCTCTTATATTGTCTCCCTTCCGGTAGAAATCTATAGGGATCTGCTCGGATTTCGGAAGCAACAATTCGATGCCTTCATCATCCAGCACCAGGATCTCTTTCTTCCAGACCTGGTATACCTCACCAGTGACGATTTCTCCGATCTTTTCCTTGTATTTCTTGTAAATATTGTCTTTCTCAAATTCCTGGATCTTGGAGATCAGGTTTTGACGGATCGCGAGGATCTCCCTTCTGCCGAAGTCAACAAGTTTGATTTCTTCAGAGAGCTCTTCTCCCACCTCAAAATCCGGCTCAATTTTAATTGCATCCGAAAGCGCGATCTGGGCATTTTCATCTTCGACTGCACCATCGTCAACAATTACACGGTTTCGCCATATTTCAAGATCACCCTTGTCAATGTTGACAATAATGTCAAAATTATCCGCTGATCCATACCTCTTCGTAAGCATGTGTTTGAAGACATCCTCGAGGATACGCATCATGGTCTCCCGTTCAATGTTTTTGAATTCCTTGAATTCGGAAAAGGTTTCAACTAAATTGATGTGTTCCATTTTTATGTAGGATTTATTTTCTAAAGTCTATTTTAATTTTCGCAACTTTAATGTCCTTGAACAGAAGCGAAATATTTTTTTGTTCTTCCTGTTTTTTCTTTCCTTTCGCCGGGGAAATAATTTCCACTCCTGAATCAACAACACTTAACAGGATTCCTTCAATCTTTTCTCCGCTGACGGTGATGATTTCCATTCCCCTTCCGATATTTTTTTTGTATTGTCGTAACAGTTTTAATGGCCGGTCGAGACCGGGTGAAGAAACGTTGAGCTCAAAATCCTCAATCTCCTCGTTAAGCCTTTCTTCCAGGGAACGACTGATTTTCCGGCAATCGTCGATGCTTACTCCATGGTCGCCGTCAACGAAGACAGAAATCCTGTTTGCCGGCTGGATCAAAATATCAACCAGGAACTTATCAGTGCTAACCAATAGTTCCTCCATTATTTTCCTGATATTTTCTTTATCCGTCATTCCGCCGATGTTATCAATAAAAGAGGGGACTTCTGGTCCCCTCAAAATTTCTTCAACTGTAATGTAACGAGTGTAATTAGCGTTGCAAAGATAATACTTTTTATTGAACCTGCAAGTTATTCGGCTAAATCTTATTTTGATGTGCTTATAGGAAAAATAGCTTAGCAGAAAAGCTGAAAATGTCAACTATTTATTTAACCACAATGAATTCACCATGTTTACACAATGGTCACTAAGAAAATATTCATTGTGGACTTGGTGTAAAGCGTTGTGATCATTGTGGTTATTTGTTTTATAAGTATCCGTTTATTACTCTTTTAATCCCATTCTTTAGCAAGGATACATTAAAATTAATAAGTAAACCAAGTTTATAATTTCCTAGTTTCATGTACGTAAGGATTTGAGCAAGATGAACATCATTCAATCCTTCAACACTTTTAATTTCTATAACCACTTTGCTTTCTACTAAAATATCAATTCGGTAACCGCATTCAAGCTTAACTTCTTCGAAAATCAAAGGCATTGGTTTTTCCTTTTGAATATTTAACCCGGAATGTTTAAGTTTAAATGCAAGGCATTCTTTATAAGCACTTTCCAATAATCCGAGGCCTAAGGCTCTATGCACCTCAAGAGCGAATCCAACTATTTTATTTGCAATTTCATTTTCTGTCATATTCCCAAAGTTATCAGAATAAACTCTTTTCATTAATCCGTTCAGAACTGAAAAGGTAATACAAAAAATTTGAATTTTTTTTACGTCCTGGCGTCTTAGCGGTAAAAGTTTTTATCGCTCCAGCACCTCAAATAAAGCCATAGCCGGCATATCGTTTTGTAATAAAAACTTTTATTTGCAATTAAATAAAATTGTCTTACATTTGCATTTAATTAAACTAAATAAAAATAAAGTCATGATGAAAATACAAATTTATTTTGCAATCTTTTTCCTGTTTGCTTCTGCACAGTTATGGTCGCAGGAAAATAAGGATATGCGGATCCCCTTGATAGGGGAGATGGCGCCAGAGTTTACTGCTGAATCCACCATGGGGAAAATAAATTTTCCTTCCGATTATTATATGAAATGGAAGATCCTTTTCAGTCATCCGGGCGACTTTACCCCGGTCTGCAGTTCGGAATTTCTTGAATTAGCTGCATTGCAGGAAGATTTTGAGAAGCTGAATACCAGGTTAGTGGCAATTTCGACGGATGGGTTGAATAGTCATCTGGAATGGGTAAAATCAATGGAATCGATCAATTACAAAGGCAGAGGTCCTGTAAAGATCAAATTCCCCATTGTTTCCGATAATACCCTTGAGATTTCCAGGAAATATGGAATGATCCATTCCTATGCAAGTACCACACGGGATGTCAGGGGCGTTTTTATTATTGATCCGGGCGACAGGATCCGTGCGATATTTTTCTATCCATTTAATGTTGGCCGGAATCTCGATGAAATAAAAAGAACCCTGGTTGCTCTTCAGACCACCGATGATAATAAGGTTCTGACTCCTGCTAACTGGATGCCGGGACAGGATGTCATGATCCCAAGCCCAAAATCAACCGGTGATGCAGAAAAAATGGTAAGAAAAGCAGATCCTGACCTTTATTCAGTCACCTGGTATATGTGGTTCAGGAAATCGAAAAAATAAAACAGCCTTTTTAGTTTTATCACCCCACTCCCCCTGCCTGCCGGCAGGCGTGGGGTTGACTAAAAAGTATGACGGATGATACTTTTTCCTTCTTTGTGTGCTTTGTGGGTTCTTAGTGTTCATTGTGGTTCAGTGTTTTAGGAATTAACCACAAAGGTCACAATGTGTTATACAAAGATCACAAAGACTTTTTAATTGTTTACTTTGAAAAGGAAAAATTATTTCGGTTTTATTTAGTTACCAGGTTTGATGAGTTCTCCTTTGGAATCAAATAGGTATACTGGTTTTACTATTAATTTTGTGCGGTAGGAATTTTTATCTTTGGTTGTTACCATATAAACCTCTGAGATTTCCATTTCAATTTGATGGTATTGTGATTTCAAGTATTCCACAGCTTTCGGCGGTAATGAACCAGGACTGACTCTTCTTTCGACCAGCAGAACGTGTGCCAGTGAATCCAGCACTATAAAAGCGGCAGAAGGAGTTGATATATAAATTGATGCTTTGTAGTTTATTCCGTCTCTTTCCCATTTCACCGGTATTTTTCCACTAATCAGTTCAGGGAAGACGTTTTTAATTGCACCCTGTACTTGCGCAGGTACGGATTTTGCGGGTATTTCCTGGGCACTGACAATTACAGCCATGATCAAGATGGCTACTATAAGAATTGATTTTTTCATTTTCATTTTATTTTTATATAATTGATTTTAAAAAAAGACCTCAAAGGGTTCACTCGCCTTTGAGGTCTGAATGGTCGTTATTAAGTGAAAGACATTAAAAAGTATTATTCCTTTTCTGCTTTCTTCAGATTATAAATTTTCTTAACGCCGTATCCGGCACCCAGGAGCAGAAGAATGCTCAGGCCGCCGTCAATGGGAGCGCCGACCGGAGTTTGCCCGACATGTGACCCATTCCCGTTCTGGCTGGGAAGAGGTTGGGCAAAGTTCAGAAGAGGCAGCCCCAGGAGCATTGTGATAAGAAAAACGGATCTTATTTTTTTCATATAGTATCGTTTAATTTCATTCAACAATGTTTGGAAATCCTTTTTACTGAATAAAGACTTTACCCGTCGTTATTCCATTATCACCGATGACTTTTACAATATAGTACCCGGTGGGGCTGTTCAGGCTGATCCTGTTAAGGGTATTCCCCTCGATAACCTGATTTGTAATTTCACTTCCCAAAAGGTTGTAAACAAAAATATTACCATGCATTGAAACCGGTATATTCACATAAACATCCTTAAGGTTTGAGTAGATATTGATTTTATTTGAACCAATTTCAGGAATTCCCACCGGGGCAAAGTGCAGGTTGAACCGTACAGTATTCACTGCATCCGATGTGAACGTATAAACAGGATTATCATTCAACTTAACAGTAGTATGATTAGTGGTCAGCAGATCTTCAAGGTAAACAGAAGTTCCACTGGCGAAACTCTCCAGTTTTGAAGCTGTTAATGTATAAGTACCTGTTGCGCCTGTCTTGATCCCAACCGGAATCACCGTGGATCCCTGGTAACCAGGTAACACATTAATGGATGCATTCGTATTACCCACGATCACAGAATAAATTTCTGTTGCACTTGACCCGCCAAATAATTTATAAGCGTCAAGTTCAGGGTCATAACCGGTAGTGGCATTGGGATCAAAATAGATCACGGCTTCGTCATAACCATTATTGCCTTCCAGTTTCAGGTTGATAAAATCAGCAATATCCTGTTTATAAAAATCTTGTGTCGAATGCTGGCGTTTGGCGTTGGGAATGGTTATAGAAGCTGTTCCGGCTGCAGTAACATGAACAAAGAACCCTTGTTCCGGAGGGATGATACCATTTGTTCCAAAAGATCCGGTACCGGTGCCTCCGTTATTTACCCAATAATGACCAACAGTATTATCCCACACCCAGGCACTGCCGTCGACATTTGTTTTTGACCATGAGCCATCCCACAATAATGCTGAAGGATAAATATTCCCGATAAGGTTATATCCTGCATACGTTCCTGCAGTGTAAGTCAGGCCGGAAACAGTGAGATCACCGGTATTTAAGGTGCCGCCTGTAAAAGTCTTGGTGCCTCCGGGAGTACGGGGGGCGGCAGCAAATCCTTTACCTACCGTTAAAGGTATGGATAATGGTAGAACTAATGAGTCCCATTGTTCCAGGGGTTCATTCCATTTATTCAGCAAATCACCTAAGAAAGTATTAATGGTTCCTGATGCTACCGGGGATGAAATATAATGCCATATTGTGGACCCTGTAGGTTTGCCACTTATCCAGTTACCGTTCATGTACCTTTGTACCGAACAAGTTCCCCCGATCGTTGTTGTACCGAAATCAACATAAGAGCCGGAACCGTTCGTTCCGTTATCGAGGATGCTGAAATTGCCGGTAACATTCAGAGTAGTGCTGGCATTCAACGTAAGCTGGCCTCCGGAATTGATCGTCAATGTTTTGGCAGTTGCATTCGCTGTAATGGTTACAGGATTGGTTCTGGTGATATAAACATCGCAGAGGTTATTCGGCACACAGGCAACTTCCCATGAACCGGTAGCATTCCAGGCGCCGCCTGTATTGGCGGAATGAATAGCGCCGCCTACTGAAGCGTCAGTAAAGGTATAGGGTAATATCTTGCCAGCAAGATCATCCCAAATGTTGGAATAAGGAGGAGTTCCAGGTTCGGGAGATTTTCTGATGTGTAAGTTTGTCTGACCCCCTTTAAATGTAAAAAGCAAATCGACAATTTTTTGACCTGTAAAATCCGTGCCTGTAAAACCAACAGCATCAATTCCAATGAACAGAGTAGAATCATTATAGGTTGCAGAATACCCGGTAACGGAAAATACTCCCAGGTAAGCTGGGTTTAAGGTATATCCTGGTGTAATCGGGGTAAGCACGTTATGATTATAGATGATATAAAATGCCATATTAAAAATGTCAACCCCTGTAAGATGAATAGGGACATGGATCGTATCATTCACGTTAAGCCCTGTTCGATTGGGTTGTAAAGTTGCTGAAGATCCGGCAGCAAATGCTAAAACACTGCTCATACCTATAAATAATACAAGCAATCCTTTGACTAATGAGATATATCGTCTTTTCATATTGACTGTTTTTATTTGTTAAAAGTTATTTTATTTATATTATATGTCATTAAAATCAGAATGGGTATGATCCATTAACATCCCCCGAACAAGTTCCCATGAAATTCTGGGTCGCATCAGCAGCGCTGATCGTCACGCCCGGATTCTCAAACAACCAGTCAGGGGCCAAATAGTTAGGATTAGGGGTCAGATTTGCTATTCTACGGCGTAATACTGTAACATCGCTTCCATCAATATTTCCATCCTGATTAACATCTGCCGCATGCTGACGTAATACATCAGAATCGATTGAATTGGATAATAAGGCAATATATCTCCTGATATTCGTCACATCAGCACCATCAGCCCCAGCCCATGCAGCAGAGCTTGCTGCATATATATAATAAGTACCGTTAGGAACAAAAAATTCAAAATAACCTGTTACATCTGTCGTAGTAGTATAAAGTATGGTTGGTATAGGACCAATTGCGGGTGGAAGTGGTTCAGCGATATCTTTAAGATAAACTGTAACACCACCCAGGGCTAAGACCGGGTTTGGAGAACTGTCATAGGTAAGGAACCCACTGAGTTTAAAATGAATATTCACTCCCCCATTAATCCAGTTCACAGGGACAATAACTGCAGCTATATTTGCAACTTCGCAGCCGTCGGTAAATGCTACGGATGCAGCGCCGCCACCAAGGTAATGAAATCTAAGTTTCAGGAAGGTGCCGTTGATATTTGTTGCAGTCACAGAAGCCCATGTGACGTTGACCTTACCCGCTGAAGGAGACCAAACGGTAGCTCCGAAAGGATTATTCGCCCCGATGGCATCAACGAAATTCAGTTTGCTCTGGTCAAAGAGGATATTCATTGTAACGGCTCCGATATTCGTAGGAAGCAATGAAAAGTCAATGGGTACCAGAATATCTGATCCGGGTGTTGTCTCAACGTATTCTATATTTGCATTGGGAGTGACTATTGCAGGAGTAATTGTCGCATTGGTATAAGCAGTCTGCACGGGGTTAAATGAATTATCCGTAAACAGGCAACCGGGGCCGAACATGACATTTGCAACTCCTATACCGCCATAATGGAATTTCAGATTCAGGAAGATCCCGTTTATGGGAAGTGAACTGCCATTAGTATAAAGAATGGAAATAGTATCACCATGTGCATTTACAACTGTTGATCCAGGTTTCATTTCGTTTGTATCTTTAATAAATGACAACCTGGGATTGTCGTAAATAATATTCAGTGTCATGGATGAAACACCCGGAAGAGTTGCGAGGGTAAGGGGAACCAGGTAATCATGTCCCTGAAGGGCGCCTGTCACATTTCCGAGCACTGCAGTGCCAACCGATGGTCCCGGGCTTATTGTTCCGTTAACATAACTAACCGGGATATTTACACCGAGATTGGTGGTAATAATACAGTATGGATAAAACTCTAAAGTAGTAGCGGTAATTCCGTTATAACCAAAAATCAAATTGAGCTGGTTCGCAGGAAAGTCTATATTTTTCCCGGTTGTGCTGGTCCATGTGATCGTAATCAGCCCGTTGCTGGCATATGCCATAGCGCCGCTCAGGTTACCCGAGGTTGTGATACCGGCAAAAGAAAGCTTCGTAACATCGTAATGGATCTTTTGGGTTATTGATCCGACATTGCTTCCATAAGCGCCGAACCCTCCAAACATCAGCGGAACTGTAACAGGGGAGCCTGTTGATGCAGTGAGAATACCACCGATAGTGGCGGTCTGAGCGTTATTTGTTTTAGGATTCACGGCACCATCTGTCCACGTCGGATAAATACGTGTTGGAGGGAGAAGACCGGTTTCAATATCACATGTTGGAAGGAAATGCAAAGGACTGGAAGTTGCTCCATTATATACAAAGTTAAGATAGAAAATGATTCCGGATAAATTCGCGGTTGTTGTTTTATCCCACACGAAATGTACCGTAGACGTCGCCGTATCAACATCAGCTAGATAACCGTTCAGTGCAGGAACAACTCCGCTAACTCCGGAAAATGTAAGCACATTTTTTGTAAACGAAATGTACATACTAATGGCACTTATACTATTCCAGCCGCCGCCGACTGTCATTGGAATACTGACAGATTCTCCCGGGCTGGCAATAACCGTAGTAAGTGAGCCTGTTTGTTGTCCAAATGACATTGATCCGCAGATCAATATCAAGATCGTTATAAAAGTAAATTGCTTTCTCATGATTTTCTGGTGTAAAGTTATAAATATTTTTAATGTTTCGTATATGTTTGTTTACTTATTTGCAATTTTAAAGACTTGTTTTGACCATTTTCTTGTAGCTCGTATAGTATAAAATATTTTTATTTTTAAATTCCAAAACGTAGAAATACAGGCCATTAGGATACTCTGCAGCATCCAGTTCAACGCTATGGCGACCCTTGAATTGTATAGCATTTACAAGGGTTGACACCTGCTTTCCAAAACTGTCAAATATTTTTATTTTAACAATTCCCATTTCGGGTAAACGATATTCAATTGAAGTAGAAACAGAAAATGGATTGGGTTGATTCTGATTCAGGGTGAAATCCGGTGGAATGACCTCCTGAATGCCTAATAAGGAATCGATGGTAAGTTTCGACGGATTCGATTGTATAGAGCATTGTGATTGTATCAGAGTGCAACCATAGTTATAAAAATTAAAGGATGCGGGGACTTGTGTAATGGTCAGCCTGTAGCTGTGTGTTCCTGAATATTTCCCGCCATCCTGTAAAGCCGTCCAGTGTATGCCGTTATCGTGGCTTTCCTTCCAATAATATTGATTTGTATTATCCGAAATAACATTAAACATTGCGTTCATTCCTGCTTTCACGGTAGTATCCTGTGTTTGAGAAACTATCATGGGGATACCGGGATAAAGCCCTCCGTTCACAAAACTTGTTGTGATAACCTGTGGGGGAATGGATCCGTTTGAGATCTCGCATCCGTTGCTTCCGGTCCTGAATAATATGGGTGTGTTTATTGTTATCACGTGAAATTGAATGTCAAAAAATTTGGCCTGTTGAAAATCAGCCGGATTGATATTACTCCAGGCAAAAGAAATTTCCGGCGGATTTGAAGAATAGTTATAGCTCATTCCTGTAAGCTGCGGGTTGATGTTTTCAAGAGAAACATAAGTAAGGGCAGTGGTATCAAAATTTATATGAAGTGATACCGCTCCAACATTTCCTAAATTCAATGCATTTACAGGTATCAACACTTCCTGTCCAGCGCAGACAGGTTCCGTACCGATGGTAAGGGTAGCTGTCTGCGCCGACATTGAAACAGTATAAAAGAGAATGAAGAAGAATAGTACGAAGAATCTGGTCATTTCTTTTATGATTGTGGAAGTGGTTTGATTTTTTTTCAATGATTTTAGTAAAGAATGATAAGAAGGCGATAGGAAAACTATCGCCTTCTTATCATCGTCCGAGTTTATCGTGTGAACAACATCTTGCTGGTCTTATTGAATGAAGTGGTCACGCCGTCAACGACAATCTTGTACAGGTAAACACCTGAATTCAGATTGATGACGGAAGGATCTACCTTCACCTGGTAAGAACCGGCAACCTGTTCGGCATCGACAAGGGTACTGAGAACCGTACCAAACATATTGGTAACAACCAATTTGACATGTCCCTGCTCGGGTATTGTGTACACGATATCCGTTGTATTCTGGAACGGGTTCGGATAGTTATATATTGAGAATTCCTTACCGCCATTGAGTGTTACAACGCTTGACATCTTCAGATCGAAGTTATCCAGAACCATTGCGGTAGCATCAGCTACTTCACTGCCTGAATTGATCGTGAATATCTGTGAAGGTTGAGAAATAGCTTCTTTGGCCTTCAGTTGCAGGGTAAGGATAGGATCGTTACTGTTGAGAGTAAGCGGTTTGGTGTTAGACCATGCCACTGCGATCCGGCTATTATCAACTTTATACTTGAGACCGTCGAGCGAAGTACTTACGTTCTGAACTTCGAAACGGCTCTGGTCATAACCAAAGAACAGGGTCATGGCGCCAAGTTCAGCTGATTTGCTGCTCCTGACAGTATAGTTGAATGATTCATTGACAGGGATGTTCATGATACCATCGTCGATGACATTCAGGGAAGAACCTTCCTTCATGCCTTGCGGTATATAGGATGCATTTACATCACCGAAACAAAGAGCTCCGATCGGGTAGGTAGTGATTCCAACGGACGGGATGTTAATGATTCCACTATTAAACACCCAGTTACCTGCCGGGAAGTAAGTAAGCATACCAACCGTACGCAGTTTCACCCACAGAGCATCCGTAGCATTCACCACCATATCTGCTGTAACATCAGCAGCCATGAGCGGTAATGGGGCCAGCGGATGGCCAATTGGGTTGACTGTATATAGTTCAATGAGGAGAGCATCTGTTGCATTGACACCACCCCATGTACCATTGAAGGTAATATGCATGGTGTAGGCACCTGCCGGAACATTGGAGAATGAGTAGAAACCAGGAGTACCCAAGCCATTTCCGAAATTCGGACCGGTTGTAGATACACCCACAACGTTGCCCATGGAATTGAGCAATTGGATGACCACTCCATTCAGCGGTAAGTTATATGATGAATTTGCATTTGCATACGTCACATAACCCTGCAGGTTGGCACTGTTTTTAGCCAGAATGGTTATATCGATAGATGTACAACCGCAGCAAAGTGTCGGTAGGCAAGCGTCGGTAACGCAAACCTTAACCGTGCCTAAACTGCAGTTTTGGCAGTCTGACCAATGTACCTCTATTGAATTGGTTCCTTGTCCGGATACTACAGTACCGCCAACAACACTCCAGGAATAGAGGTAACATGAACTCCATGTCGTGGTATATGTTGTGTTGGTGGAATCGGCCCATACCGTAAGAGGACCAGTAATAAGAGGTGTCGGAACAGGATTGAGCTGAATGGTACAACAGGTAGTGGAGCGACATCCGTCGTAAGGTGGATCATGACGAATTTCTGTAACACAGATCGTACCGGTAGCGCAATGATTCCAGATAACAGTTATACATGTATCGCAACATCCATAAAGGAGTGTTCCTCCTGTAATGGTCCACTCGAAAGAACTCAGATAACCATTACGGTAACCAATGCGGTAGTCACCTTCAAGGGTTTTACAAACGCAGTATTGTACCGTATCACCCTGGCAGACCGCTGCACATTTATTGAAGCATGGGTGCCATTCATCTGGCTGGGTAATTTGGGCACAGCTAACGGTGGTGCAACCATGAGCGTCAGTAACGGTAACACAGTATTGACCTGCAGTAAGATTACTGAGATTAGCATTGAGGTTGCCATTATCCCAATGGTATGTATATGCCGGGGTACCGCCTGTTACAGAAGTATTGATGGCGCCTGTATTGTAATTCCAGCAGCGAATATTTGTCACTGTGAGTTGTACATTAAGCGGCAGCGATGGTTGTGTAACAAAGTTGTCTCCCACGCGGGTACATCCGTGTGCATCGGTAACGGTCAGGATATAATCGTTGGCCGTTAGACCTGACAGATTCTGTGATGTCATACCGCCCGGGCTCCAAAGATAAGTATAGGGAGGTGTACCGCCGCCGGGTGTCACTGTGATTGCACCG
>CAIYUC010000136.1 GCA_903929315.1 uncultured Bacteroidales bacterium | reverse complement strand
TAAGCGGGGTTATAGTATAAGCATTGCCGTTGGATGGAGGGATTGGTTTAAAAATGGTTGATGAAAACATTAAGGGTATGAAAATGATTACACTCAGAAATGTTGCCATTAACAGGATAACACGATAATCCTTAAAATTTAGTGAAAGTTTTTTTGTCCGAAAAAAGAATATTTCAAAAAGCAAAATTGCAAATGGAAGTGTGAAGGCGTTTTCTTTTGTAAGCATAGCCAACACAGCAGAGAGTAATGAACCGGCAAACAGCAGGTATTTATATGTATTACTTTTATTCGCAAGACGGGCCTTTACATAAAACGCCAGGGAAAGGAAATAGAACATAGTAACCATGGAGGCAAGCCGTTGGACAATATAGGTGACAGATTGAGTGGCAAGAGGGTGTGAAACAAATAGTAATGCCATAAAGAAAGCAATAACTTTTTTTTGCCTGATGATCGGATTATCTTTCAGGACGGGGGAAGAAAAGATTAATTGTGTGAGCCACCAGACCAGGCAGGCATTGATGAGATGGATGATCAGGTTAACAAGATGGTAGTACCGGACATCAAGTTGGTTAAAATGATAATTAAGGGCAAAGGTGAATATACCGATAGGACGGGTAGGATAATAGTTCCACCAGGACTTCACATCCGCTAAATTCCGGATGCTGGTATTATCAACAATACGGGGCACATCGTCAAAATGGAATGAACAGTGAAAGGAATTGGAATAAATAATGATCCCCAGCAGGATGATAATGGCCAACCCAATCAGGTCAGAATATCTGTTTTTTTTAACCTGTTTTTTTGGTTTCTGATATTGCTTAGGATGATCCTTTTTCGGCGGTCCCTTTTTCAATGATTCTTTCTTCACCTGACCAGATTGTTGGTTAATATGGGATTTTCAATCGTCAATAAAAAACGGAAGGTAAAATTAATACAATTTGGTGATTGATGAATAGTGATCGGTGATCGGTGATCGGTGAATAGTGATCATTGTATAATATGTGAAAACTACAGGTTGCTGACTGCTGACTAGGGCTATTTCATTATCCCTGATTTCTTATAGGCAACGTCACGGTCGGAATATGCTTTAGAATAATTCGGGTCAATCCCGATTGCACTGGAGTAATCGGCTATTGCCTTGTCCCATTGCCCAAGATTACCATAAGCAATGCCACGGTTGTAATAGGCTGTGGCATTTTTCGGGTCAATCCCGATCGCCATGGAGAAATCGGCTATTGCCTTGCCCCACTGCCCAAGGTTAACATAAGCAACTCCACGGTTGTAATAGGCTGTGTCATATTTCGGGTCAATCCCGATCGCCTTGGAGTAATCGGCTATTGCCTTGTCCAACTGCCCAAGGTTATCATAGGCAACGCCGCGGTTGGAATAGGCGTTGGCAAATTTCGGGTCAATCTCGATCGCCCTTGAGTAATCGGCTATTGACTTGTCCAACTGCCCAAGATTAAAATAGGCAATGCCACGGTTGGAATACGCATCTGTATATTTCGGGTTAATCCCGATCGCCTTGGAGTAATCGGCTATCGATTTGTCCCACTCCCCAAGGTTAAAATAGGCGATACCACGGTTGAAATACGCACTTAAATATTTCGGGTAAATCCCGATCGTCTTGGAGTAATCGGCTATTGCCTTGTCCCACTGCCCAAGGTTATCGTAGGCAACGCCACGGTTGTAATAAGCTAAGTTGTATTTTGGGTTAATCCCGATCGCCTTGGAGTAGTCAGCAATTGCATTCTCCCACTGACCAAGGTTCCCATAGCTATAGCCAAGACTAACAATTGACCTGGCTTTATGCGGAGATTTTGATACCACATCACTCCAAAGAGAAAGATTATCCTTCCAGACTTTATTCCTTTCATAGGTCATGAAGGAATTTGATCCTATTATAATCACGAAAATAGAAATTGCAAGGTATTTATATCTATTCCAGAGCAATACGTATATGCCCGAGCTAAGGATCAGAAAAAAACCAAAAGACGGGAGGTAGGTACGGTGTTCAAAAATCACATCACTTATAGGAATGAAGCTCGATTCGATTGATAACGTAAGAAAAAACCAGAAAATGCCAAAAGAAATGATCCTGTATCTTTTAAAAAAGAGTATAGCCAGAATGATCAATGATAAAAGTAACAAGAAGCTTAGAAGTGTTCTTATCCCGAAAAAATTATTTGAGATCGGAAAATCATAGTCTACATTCTGATTTATTGGCAGGAACAAAAGCTGGATATATTTTAGGATGACACTGAACTGGGTGAAAAGATAATTAAGTGAGGTTATAGTATAAGTATTGCCGTTGGATGGCGGGAATGGTTTGAAAATGTTTAAATAGAACTTTAATGGAATGATAATTATTACACTAAGAAATGCTGCCATTAACAGGATAATGCGATAATCCTTAAAATTTATTGAAAGTTTCTTTGTCCGTAAAAAGAATATTTCAAAAAGTACGATCGCAAAGGGCAGTGTAAAAGCATTTTCTTTGGTAAGCATGGCTGATACGGCAGCGATAAAAGAACCGGCAAACAGAAAGTATTTCGATATATTTCCTTTGTTCGACAGCCGGGCTTTCACATAAAGTACAAGGGAAAGGAGATAAAACATAGTAACCAAGGAGGCAAGCCGTTGGACAATATAGGTGACAGATTGAGTTGCAAGAGGGTGTGAAACAAATAGTAAAGCCGTAAAGAAAG
>CAIYUC010000135.1 GCA_903929315.1 uncultured Bacteroidales bacterium | reverse complement strand
GGGAAAGGAGATAGAACATAGTAACCATGGAGGCAAGACGTTGGACAATATAGGTGACAGATTGAGTCGCAAGAGGGTGTGAAACAAATAGTAAAGCCGTAAAGAAAGCAATAACTATTTTTTGCCTGATGATCGGACTATCTTTCAGGGCAGGGGAAGAAAAGATCAGAAGTGTGAGCCACCAAACCAGGCAGGCATTGATGAGATGGATGATCAGGTTAACAAGATGGTAGTATCGGACATCAAGTTGATTAAAATGATAATTAAGGGCAAAGGTGAATATACCGACAGGACGGGTAGGATAGTAGTTCCACCAGGCTTTCACATCCGCTAAATTCCGGATGCTGGCATTATCAACAATACGGGATATATCGTCAAAATGGAATGAACAGTGAAAGGAATTGGAATAAATAATGATCCCCAGCAGGATGATAATGGCCAATCCAACCAGGTCAATATATTTGTTTTTTTTGATCTGTTTTTTTTGTTTCTGATATTGCCTGGGATGATCCTTTTTCGGGGGTCCCTTTTTAAATGTTTCTTTCTTCAATTAAAAGTTAGATCGTTTTATGAGGATTAAAGACAAATTTACAAACTTTTCAATGAACACACCCCTGCCTACGGCTTCAGTACTGACTAAAAAGCCTTAGCCTTTGGGGTTAAGCTTTACATTATTTACAAAAGAAGAAAGAAGGAACCAACATACTCGTCACCCATTAACAGAAAAACCTCTTATAGAGTGTTTAAATTGATTTGAAAAACCAAGTGTCCCTAGTTAAAGGGGGTTTTCCTATTGCTTTATGATGTACTTCAACTAATATAATCCACAACCATTCATTTATGCTTGGAGGAGTGTCACACTCCTCTTGTAATTTGCTCCATTTAAATGGCATCCACTTAACTAAAAATCATTTTCCTTTCTAAGACCTTCTTCTATTTGATTTACTAATTGAAACGGAGTTTTTTCCCTAGGCAGACCGGGCACTTGCCTATTTTTTAATTTCAGGCTTTCCTTTTTTTCTGTTTTTGCCATTTTTTAGTATTGGTTTGGCGGATGATGACGGTTGTTTTTCCGGCCTAGGGATCTTCGTTACAAACTGCCCGTACCAGAAATGCAGCAAGGCCAGGGATGTAACAAACAACAGCATCCATATGAAATTGGCAATCCCCGGCGGAGTCCCGAACATCCAGGTGAAAATATTGTTTGCGTTGAACTTCCCTGCCATGAAATCAGGGACCAGGATCTGAGAGACCGGTTTAACGTAATTGGGCCAGTCGGGGATCATATATAATTTGGTCGACTTGGCAAGCCAGGAACAAAAAAGGCCGGCTACAGAGAAAACCAGGAAGGCAATTCCCGAAAACCTCCGGCGTGAAAGGAATAGCGCCCCTTCGTAAAGTGCCAACGCAACCACCGGGATCAGGTGGCGTGGACCGTATGACCATCCTCCCGTCCACATAAAATATGCCGACATCAGCACAAGGTAGACGATCACGGCCGTGAGCAGGTAGTTGCCGGCCCATGAAAGATAGAATTTCTTTTTACCGTATTTGAAGAATTGAGATACGGCATCCGTATTGAAGCGAACGTAGTACCATAGCATGAAGATCAGCAGGGGTGCATAAAAGAATACACCCCTTGCTGGAGGGAACAACAGTCCCCATAAAGCAGATGGGTCGGGCTTTCCGAAACCAACATGCTGCAGACCTTTGTACTGTTCGTGGGCTATATAACTGTAAGTTGAAGTGAACCATGCGCCCGTAATTGCATGATTATATAAAATAATCAGGATAAAACCCGGCAATAATCCGGCCAGGAACAGTATTGCAGGTTTAAAGGCTTTTTCTCTCAGGCAGAGCTGGATCAGCCAGAAAGGAATGATAATAGCGATGGTGTACTCGGTCGCAAAGGCAAGGCCAAGGGCAAAACCTGCCAGAAGGAAGTTCTTCCTGCTTTTCAGGAGAAGGTAGGCGGCAAGCAGGAAGAAGGCTGCAAGCAGGTGACCGAAATACACCCCCGAATATACGAAGAGAAAAGTGCCGTAGAACGGAAGCATAGCCAGAAGTATGGCGTAAGGGTTTTGTGAAGCCCGCACGCATAGGAACGTAAGCAGAATAATCAGTATAAAAGGGACCGAGCCGGTAATCAGGCCGCCTAGGAGGAGTACGTTGGAAATATGCGGCGAAATGAACGTCCTGCCGTCTTTCATGCCGGTATATTCCCAAATATATATCGGGTATTTTTCGATGGCCGCGGAATCAAAGCCGCTGAAACCCGCCTTTTTGTAAAGGGCATAGAATGGATAAACAATGAAACTTGACAGAGGGGCTTTGTCGCAATAATAATGCCCTTTTACAAGGCTGATATCGCCCGTCTTATCCTTATACTTATCGATCACAAGGCTGTTATCCTCATGCAGGGACAGGACCAGCAGGGCGCGGGACACCGGATTGGGGCTTATCCACACATCAAGGTAAAAACATGACAGCAGGATGTTCAGCGCTATAAAGACGAATAAGAAGAGAGTTTTCATATTTTTCATGATCTCATGCAGATTAAGGGAACTCATTTCTGTTCCATAAGTCAATCGAGAGAACCACCTCCTTGCTTGTTTTCCAGTCTATGGCTTTGACCGGAAAACGAGGGAGATTATTCCATTCCATATCTCCTGAAACGGCAGCAAATATTTCATAATATCTGCAGGGGACATGTTTCCCGCTCCCGTCGGAGCAGGCCAGCGGTTTTCCTTCCTTTACCAATTGAAGGATCTTCATCAAAGAAGCTTCGGGTGTCTTTTCAAATTTAAACCACGGATCATCCATGGGGTTTTCTTTTGAGAGGGCTTCCAGGTTTTGTTTCAAATGAACCAGGTTGCTGTATGGAAGCAGCAGGAACAGGAGGACTGCTGCAATCTGAAGGATCTTCTTGGTTTCCAGTTTTCTCATCGTAACATAATATGATATCGCGAATAATGCATAAATCCCTGCTATAATCCCTGTGCTTCGCCTCAGGCCAGGGAGATGGGATGACAGGCCCGGGACAAGCAGGTTGAAGAGGGTGAAAGCCGACACCAGTACCAGTAGGGCCAGCATGTTTTTGTCGCGCCACCCTAAAAGATAACCGCTGGCCACAGCAAGTACGATTGTGATCAATGCCAGGTTACCCGAGAGATCAGGAAAGGGAAGGTCGAAATAATAGCTGTTTCCTGTATAGGTGAGATCAGAAAGGGTTTGCTTAACTGATGTTTCAAGAACTCCGGCGCTGATCTCAATTCTTCCTCCCCCCCGGAACAGTCCCGCCTCCACTGCCGGGTCATAGACCAAGAGGTTATGGTTTTTTACGTAAGAGTATCCGGCCAGCAGGGGTACCATGAAACCGCTGATTACTATGACCATCGAAATGATCAGGAATTTTATTTTGCGGGGGTTATCCATCTTCCATCTCCATAAAAAGGCGATAAAAATAAACGGAATATACAAGAGGAAAGTAGGGTACGACATGCAGGCAAGCATACAAAGGATGCCTCCCAGAAACTGCAGCAGAATGTCTTTGAAACGAGGCCTGAAGCGGAAGCTCATCAATACCAGTAAAACAATCGGTAAAAACTGCAGATCGATCCCGAAACATGCCTGGAAGGTGTTGAAATAAAGCCAGGCAGGCGACAGCCCTGCAGCGGTCAGCGGCACAATGGCATATTTAACCCCCATCCAGCGGCGCAGCACCTCCGCCAGGGCAAACAAAGATACAAGGTGAAAGACCAGCCGGTAAGCCTTTGCATAAAAAAGCGAAAACCCGAACAATTTATAGATCAGGACCATAGTGCCGTACCAGCCTATGTTACTCGATATCCCGTCAAGGATAAACCCATGTTTCAGCCAGTAGGGATTGCGTATGGATTCGGCCACCTCTTCGTAACGAATATGGGTCATGGAAGCGGTTGTGAAGAAATATTGAAAGACAAGCAAGATCAGGGGTATTAACCAATAAAAGTAAATCAACCAATTGGAATTTCTTTCCGGTTTTTCAGGCATTTTTTTGTTTAAGCCAGGTTTTCTCACCGGGGTGGAACCTGGTTTCTTTATACCCGGACGGATAATTTTTTTTTTCATCTTGGATATTCCGGACAAACTGACCACCTAAAAACGGAGCAAACTGACCATCCTATTTCCTGTGCAAATTGACCACCCCGATTTTTCCTTCCCTGTCTTGTGATTTTATCTTTCAGGGGGTGTTTACAAATATTTTTAATTTAATTGTTCTTAATATGTAGATTTCAATATTGAAAGATATACCAATATTTAAGTTGACTAAGTACTCCACGTAACAAAAATAATAAATAAAATAACATTGGCTAGGAACTGACGTTTTCATTGAGACTCACCGAACATTTCAATACGTTGAACATTCTGCTGCCGTAAACCTCCAGCAGGAAATAGCATTGATAGTTATTCCTGTGAATTTCCTGAAAGTGAAATACATATGCCATTTTGGCCTATTGGGCTAACATGAAACAGTTGAGGGCCTCACTGCATTAGAAACTGTATAAAGAATTGGAAGGAGAAAGAAACATTTGGAGTTGATAAGGAGTATAGCCCCTTTATATATTAGGTATTGTTGATTTGTTGTACCTGTAAAATAAAAACCATTGTAATTACTTTTACTACAATGGTTTATGAAATTTTCTGCGGTCTGGACGAGACTCGAACTCGCGACCTCCGCCGTGACAGGGCGGCATTCTAACCAACTGAACTACCAGACCATTTTTCGAATGCAAAATTATATGATTTTCCGCACAATACAAAACGTTTTTAAAAATCTGTTCTAAATTCTTTCATTATATGTATTCCAAGGGCTGCTTAAATCACTAAGTCGCAAAAACTCAATCCGGGCTATGTCACTTTAAATAATCTGCTATCGAAAGGGAATGGATCTCTTTTCAGAACTTAAATGTTATTAAATTTCCGATGTGTCGCAATTATCAAAATATTAAAATCACCTTGTGTGACAGCGAAGGGAATCTTTAAAAGGCAATACCGGTTATCTCTTATGAAATCATCACCCACTTTTTTGTCAGGAAGAGTAGGAGGATTCGAATTGCAATTTGTTAGAAGATCCTGTTCCTTCAAAACCCGGATAAAGGAATTATCGGGCCAATTTCTTAGGGGCTGTTTAAAAATCCGAGTAAATGATTTTTCAAGGATACTTGACGCTTATCTTAACTTCTGGCAGGTTGAATCTCGGAGGCTAATCCTTGATTTTTCAAAGCCAATACATCTGGGTTAATAACAATTCGTACATTAACCATAACAATTTGATCTTTTTTTTATTATATTGCAGGTTTATACGGGATGATGGCATATTTTAATGCCTTTATGATATGTTCAACTATTTTAAATAGATATCATATGAAAAAACTATTTTACATTTTAGCCTTTATTCTTCCAGTTATTGTTTGTGCCCAGCAAAACTGGTACAAATCTTCTCCATTGGATTATATGTGGACGAATGTTGGAAATGCTGGTTTCTCAGCAGGAACAGCTTGGTGCACAAGTCTTGCCTTCAGCCCATCTGATGGTCAACCCTATGTAGCTTATATGGATTGGGTAAATTATTATAAAGCCACAGTGATGAAATTTGATGGAGTCAATTGGGTAAATGTAGGGATAGCGGGTTTCTCAGCAGGATGGGTTTATTGGACAAGCCTTGCTTTCAGTCCATCTGATGGTCACCCCTATGTCGTTTTTTCCGATGAAGAAAATTCTGATAAAGCCACCGTAATGAAATTTGACGGAATCAATTGGGTGAATGTCGGAAATGGGGATTTCTCAGCATCAAATGCGTATTGGACAAGCCTCGCCTTTAGCCCATCTGGTCAACCCTATGTGGTGTATGAGGATTTTGGTAATTCCAGAAAGGCAACGGTAATGAAATTTGATGGGAGTAACTGGGTGAATGTTGGAACACCAGGTTTTTCGGCAGGTTTTATTAATTATACAAGCCTTGCCTTTAGTCCATCCGGGCGACCTTATGTGGCTTATTCGGATTCCGGGATTTTCTATAAAGCTTCTGTGATGAAATTTGACGGAACCAACTGGGTGAATGTTGGAACTGCAGGTTTCTCAATAGGAGAAGCTGAGTTTATAAGCCTCGCTTTCAGTCCATTTGATGGTCAACCATATGTGGCTTATTCAGATGGGGGAAATTCTGATAAAGCCACCGTAATGAAATTTGACGGGAGTAACTGGATAAATATCGGAAATTCAGGTTTCTCAGCAGGAATGGCTTTGTACACAAGCCTCACTTTCAGCCAATCTGGTGAACCCTATGTGGCTTATCGGGATGGGGGAAATTCTTATAAATCCACAGTAATGAAATTTGACGGAATCGATTGGGCGAATGTCGGAAATGCAGGATTCTCAGAAGGATCAGTAGGTTTTACAAGCCTCGCCTTCAATACATCCGGGCAACTCTATTTGGCTTATGAGGATTATGCGAATTCAAATAAAGCCACCGTAATGAAATATGATTCCGTTTTTGTCGGGGTTAAGGAGCCACAGGAATCAGGGTTATTACTGTATCCTAATCCTGCAACAGACAATATAAACATCGAAACATCTGCGGTACCAACAAAAAGCCAATTATCAATAATGAGCCCGAAGGGTCAGCGGCTCATAACCTGCCAAATCACCGAACCCAAAACACAACTTGACATTTCCGACCTGCCCAGCGGGGTTTATTTTGTAAGGCTAACCAATGACAGGACAGTGGAAGTGGGGAAGATCATTAAGCAGTGAAATTTCATGCTTTTTAAGGATTACCGGCTTTCTGTTTCAAACCGTTCCATATGATCTTTTATCTCCCCGGGGGTTTTTTTAGAGAATCAAGAATAGCTGCCCGCAGATCATTCATCTGTACTATCGAGGGATCCATTTTTAAACATTGATTGCAGTCAGCCAGCGCTCCCCTGTATTCTTCCTTGAAAAATTTTGCAATCGCACGGATCTGAAAGATTGATGCAGGATGAAAATTTAATTTTATTGCCTGGTCTGCATCTGAGATCACCCCTCCATAATCTTTCAAGTCCATATTAAGAAAAGCCCGGTTAGCATAAGCCGAGGAATTATCGGGTTTCAGTTCAATTGCTTTTGTATAGTCCTGCAAAGCTTCCTCCGGACGATGGTGGTTTTTTAAATAATTCCCTCTGGTTCCGTAGGCCCTGTATAAATAGGGAACCTCAGGATTTTTTGCGATCATATCAGACATAAAAACGTAATCATCTTTCCAGGTTTTATTCCTGCTGACCAGGGTCAAGGAAAAGAAAATCACATAAAGGATACATAAACTTAAGCCAATAACCCTGTATTTACGAAAGAATTGGGAATTTTTGGCGTACCTCTGATGAAAATAAGAGACCGAAATAATAAGCAGACCCAGGTAAGGGAAATAGGCATAACGGTCTGCTACGATTACCAACCGGGAAGGAATAATTTGGATATTCAGGGAAATCGTTATAAGAAATAATACAGCCCCGAATATCATCCATTTGTTCCTGCGCTCCCTGAATAGAAAGAGCGCTGTTAACAATAACACGAGCGGTGATAAATAATATTCCCAGGATAAAAGCGAACCTGTCTTGGGCGGAAATACATAAGCGCCACACAGGTTGATGGGTAGTAAAAACTTCACCAGGTAAAAAACAACAGAATAACAACCCAGGAAAAAATCATCCAGCGGAGAATAAGCGGCAATCATTCCCTTCTCCATAATATTCTTTGTATCGGGATTGGAAATCGTGATCCACGCAAATATCACACTCAGAATAAAAAACGGGATTTTTTCAAGAATAACTTTTCCTGAAACGATCTTTCGTTTGCTAAAATAATCGATCAACAGGAGGACCAAAGGCAATGTTACGGCTTGTGACTTAGAAAAAAGAGAAAGAATAAAAAATAACAACGTAAGAATAAAGTCACGAACTTTAAAACCCTGCGTGATGTATTTTGTATAAAAAATGAGTGAACACAGGTAAAACAAAGTGTACATTCCACTACTCCTGGCGGAAATCCAGGAAACAGCTTCCACATTCATAGGATGAATGGCAAAAAGGAATGCGATTAAAAGGGCGATATTCTTATCTTTAAATAACAGCTTATTAAACTGAAACACAAGAAGAATGTTAAGCAGATGAATGCATAAATTGATAAAATGCAGGGGATAGGAGTGAAGCCCGGTAAAGTAAAATTGCAATGCAAAAGTTAATACCGGGATTGGCTGATACATTAGCAGATAATAAGATGAGAAAAAGGTTTTGATACTTTGCCACGTCAAATGAGTAATGTCAGAATGGACAGAGAAATATTCCGTATCATCAAAATGTAACAGATCATTCTCCAGGGAATTTGAATAGAGAAAGAAAGTGAAAATAAGTATTCCGGCGAGAAGTAAATAGTGGGAGGAATTTTTCTTTTCTGCTGCCTGTTCTTCCTTTTTTAGTAATTTTTTCCTGGATTGATTCATATAAAAAGGGATAACAAGACCTTTCCCGTTAAGGTACATTAGTTCCTGCAGAATTAATGTTCATTAATTTGAAAAACGGGGATTCAGATTCTAACCGCAAATTTGGTAAATATTGATGAATCCGGAAAGAAAAGGCAGGATAAAATTATACTAAACAAAGTGATCGATCGTAAGAAATGATTCTACAATAACTTAAGTAACTGTTTAATATGTATTTATAGGTTTATACCAGTGTTGGATGGAAATGAGTTATTTCTTACTTTTACAAAAATTTCAATGACTTATGTCCGGTGCCAAACTGCATCCTGCTAAAAAAAACCTGATTAAACCGGTTCCCGAAAAGGCATTTCCGAAGGAAAATGTTATCTGGGCAGCCGGAATAGCAATTATTACATTTATCGTTTTTTCCCCGGCTTTAACTGCTGATTTTATTAACTTTGATGATATACAATATGTTACAGAAAACTCATATATCAGGAACATCAATTTCCAAAACCTGAAAACAATCCTGCTGACCGATGTAAATGGAACAGGAAATTATCATCCTTTAACTTTTTTATCACTTGCTGCCGATTATACTATTTCGGGTTCAAAACCATGGGGATATCATCTTACCAACATCATTTTTCACCTGTTGAATACGACCCTGATATTTTACCTGGTGTTTATCATTTGTAGACGTCTTAAGATAAAAAACAAAGCGCTCATCAGCATTATAACAGCTCTTTTATTTGGCATTCATCCCATGCATGTTGAATCTGTGGCCTGGGTATCTGGAAGGAAAGATGTACTTTATACATTCTTTTATCTGCTTTCCATTCTGTTTTATCTTCAGTATCTGGATAAAATCCGGGTAAAATTTTATGTAATTTCCATCATCTTCTTCCTCTTTTCTTTGTCATCAAAGGCAATGGCCGTAACGCTGCCGGTAGTCCTTCTCTTAATTGATTATTTGCTTACCAGGAAACTCCGGGATAAAAAAGTATGGATCGAAAAAATACCTTATTTTTTCCTTTCCTTTCTTTTTGGGTTGATAGCGGTCTTCACACAAAAATCCGGTGGGGCAACGGAGATCATAAAAAACAGCTTCTTTGATCAGTTGGTTTTTGCATCTTATGGTTTTACTCAGTATGTCATCAGGATCATTTATCCTTTTCATTTATCCCCTTATTATCCTTATCCGGAAAGAACTGACGGAGCCATCCCCTGGCCATACTATCTTTGTTTCATCACCCTTATCATCACATGCCTTTTACTGGCATATTTGATAGGAAGGAAAAAGGATAGAAAGGTCTCTTTTGGAATTTTGTTTTTTATTGTCAACCTGGCTCTGGTATTGCAGATTGTACCGGTAGGAAGTGCAGTGATGGCTGACCGTTATACTTATTTATCTTCCATCGGACTTTTCTTTATCATTGGAATTGGAGTTGCTTTGTTGATCGTACAATTTCCAAAACAAAAGACATTTATACTGTTGATTTCGTTTACCTATATCACAGTTTTATCTGTCAAAGCCCATGACAGGTGTTTTGTATGGAAGAACAGTGCATCCTTCTGGGAAAACGTAAATACTGAGTTCCCCCTGTTTGCTCCTGCCCTGAACAATCTCGGCCTTATTAAAGAAACGGAAGGAAATAACGGAGAAGCAATCAATTTTTACACAAAGGCAATCGTAGCCGATCCTGAATTTGCTAATGCCTTTTTTAGCAGGGGTACTTTATACGGAAAGACCGGCCAATATACAAAAGCATTATCCGATCTGGATAAGGCAATTCAGCTTACTCCCGGATTTGTGAAAGCATATACCAACAGGGCTGTAGCTAAAGCACAATCGCATGATCTCACCGGCGCTCTGAATGATCTGAATCGTGCCATTTCCCTCGAAAAAAGCGAAGATGCTTATTATAACAGGGGGTTCCTGAAAATTCAATTAAAAGATTACAGTTCTGCTATTGACGATCTTACCGAAGCGATCAAACTAAATCCGGGATCTGTAAAAAGTTATTTCTCACGTGGTCTTGCTAATTTAAATACCGGGAATTTCAAGGAAGCCAGGGCAGATTTCACCATTTGTATAAATAGTACTCCCGGTGATGGCAATGCTTACTATTACAGGGCAATTTCAAAGATCAATTCCGGTGAAGCCCAGGACTGCTGTGAGGATCTTCAAAAAGCATTTCATCTGGGGAATAAAATGAGTGAAGCCTTACTGCGTCATTATTGTAATAAATGAACGACGGATCTTTTGATTTACGATGTACAATGTACGATTTACGATTGAATTTTTGAGGTACGATTTTCAATTAATTATTCGTCGATCGTCAATCCCGAAATTCAATCATCAATCTAAAATCGTCCAATCGTAAATAT
>CAIYUC010000134.1 GCA_903929315.1 uncultured Bacteroidales bacterium | reverse complement strand
GTCAGAGACGCGCGCGAATATATAAATAAGAATTTGTGCGGTTTGGCGCGCGTCTCTGACGCGTGCCTTCATCCTACCTGCAAACTTTTGCAACGAAATCTGAATCAAGGATAAGACTGAATTTTTTTGCTCCATTCCGGTTCATGTGATCATTATTCAAAAAATCCTCCCTCTTAAATCTCGGATCTGAAAAATAATCAAAGAATCTGGCGTTGAATTTTTTACACAGACCGGAAATGATCCGCCGGTTATCAGCCATGATTGAGGTATCGGCATATTTGGAATAGGTTTTATAAACAGGTGGGATGACAAAGATGACCTGGATATTCCGGCCATCTAATTTCTTTAATACAGGCTCAAGATAACCGATATTCTCAGAAAGATGCTCCCTATGGATAATGCTGGTATGGAATTTCACTCTTTCTTCCCCCGCTTTATCATTGATCTCATTACTATCACCAATAGATTCGATTTTCTGCCACCCATTTACTTTAATGTCACCGAATGTGTATGGATAATCGATGTTATTTAATATCATATCCTTCAGAAATGTCTTTGTGTAAAGAGCTGCAAAGCTGTAGTATTTGATATCCGTTTTGTCCAGGGAAGGATACCGGATCCCATAGTAATGGTAATAGAAATAGTCTCTCCAGCCTTCTGTCAAATCCTGCATCTCAAACCAAAAAGTGAAATAGGAAATGACAAAGATCACGGCTTTCAGCCGGGGCATCTGATCACTGTATTTTAAACAAAGCTGTGAATCATGAAAAAGAGATTGCGAAGTGTTAGCGAAATTAAATCCGCGACATGAAAACCATTCCGGATCAATATCATCAAATGCATGGGAAGAACCGAGGGCCAGGATATGGATCGAGTCCAACTGCTTTTCGATGTTCCGTTTCTTGAGTGCATAGGTGTTTGGTAATTGCCGGGCCTTGATTTCTATCCAGCCAAAGAAAATGACAAAGGGGAGAAGGAAAACAAGGACCCTTATAAGAAATTTTTTCATGCCGGGGTTATCAGAACTGTAAATATATGAATTGCCGGTTTTCAAAGACACCAAATACAAGAATGGAAATGATAAGAAGGTAATAAATCCCCCATCTGAGTAAAAGAGGTTTTTCTGCGATCCTTATTAATATTTCCTTTTTTTCTGAAAGGATATCAATGAAAACGAGCAACGCAATGGAAGCGAAGGCAATAAAAAGATCGGCTTCGGTTAAACCATGCATGGTCAGTGATTTTATTGCAGGGATTATCAGGCGGAAAGACCAACCATGAAAAAGATTCCGGGTAATAATCAATGCCTGCGAAACAGATGCAGCCCTGAAGAATATCCAGGCAAACAGCACCAGTAAAAAAGTAGTGATCACCTGGATGATCCTGAATAATTTCCCCCTTTTTGACAATCCCGATTTTCTATTCAGCTTTTTCCGCAGTTTATCTGTCAGCATTCCAAAGCTCAGGTAAAATGCAAATAGTCCTCCCCAGGTAACGTAAGTCCAGCCGACCCCATGCCAGATGCCACAAATAACGAAAGTGACAGAAGTTGCGAAAATGTATATCCATTTATCGGTTTTCATTGCCAGGTAAGAATTCTTTTTTAGTTTCCCGGAAACAAAATAAGCGGTTGGTAAAAAAAGATAATCTCTCAACCATTGGGAAAGACTGATATGCCATCTGTTCCAGAAATCCCTGACACTTATTGCGAGATAGGGTCTCCGGAAATTCCGAAGGATGTCAAACCCAAGAATTTTGGCCGCTCCCACAGCAATATCCGTATAGCCGGAGAAATCGGCATAGATCTGGAATGCAAAAAACAATGTCGCAATGAACAATATCAGTCCATTCGATTGTTCCGGATAAGCATAAACGTCATTGACAAATGTAGCAAGCCTGTCAGCGATCACCAGCTTTTTAAAAAAACCCCATGCCATTAATTTTACTCCTTCAATGCTATTGGAATAATCAAAAGAGCGCTGTTGAAAGAATTGAGGAATAACCCGTCCGGCTCTTTCGATTGGACCCTGCATAAGTTTTGGAAAGAACAAAAAATAAGAAACAAGGATCCCGATGTGTTTTTCGGGCAAAATGATCTTTCTCTTTATGTCGATAAGGTAACTGATCGACGAAAATGTGAAAAAGGAGAGACCCAGGGGCAGAATGATACGGATAACATTTGCCGGGTAATTCAAATGCAGAAAATGTGCTGTTTTTTGAAGATCAACGATTAAAAAAGCATAATATTTAAAACACGCCAGTATCAACAGGTTCAGGATGATCCCCGAAAAATAGACGCTTTTCCTGATCTTTCCGTCATTGGAAACAATGCCGATCCCGATGAAATAATTCAAAAGAGAAATTACCAGTAATACCAGCAGATAGTTAACGCTGAATGCAAGGTAAAAAACACAACTGGCAATGAGCAGCAGAGCCCACCTGATTTTTTGAGGGGTTAAATAAAAAAGAAGGAAGACAAGGGGAAAGAAAATGAAGAATATGAATGAATTGAATTGCATCAATATTGTTATTATTTATAAATGATTACGCACGGTTCACAGGCGCGCACGAACAGTAATTACGCACGCGTTACAAACGCGCGCGAGCTAAGGTTTGACCATGGCTGGCGCGCGTCTCCGACGCGTGCCTATGCATCCATTAAAAATCTGACAGTCCTCATCATTTTATCATATCCTGTCCGCATTACCGGAGAATCCCTGAATATTCTTGCGAATTCCTCTTCCGTTAAAGTAAGCCAGTCTTCTTTTCGGATACTTTTCAGGTCATCACTGACCGTGAAAGCAGGTTCATTATTCGGGATTGCAAATTTATTATAAGGACAAACATCCTGGCAGATATCGCATCCGTAAATCCGGTTATGGAATTTGTCTTTCAGTTCTTCCGGAATGACACTTTTGTTTTCGATTGTCCAAAATGAAATGCATCGTCCGGGATTCAGTGTGTAGGGCATTTCGAGCGCCCCGGTAGGACAGGCTTCCATGCATTTATTACAGGCTCCGCAATGATCCCTTTCCGGTTCATCAGGTTCCATCTCAAGGTTGGTAAGGATGATCCCGATAAAGAAGAATGAACCTGCAGGTTTAGTGATGAGAAGCGTATTTTTCCCAATCCAGCCGGCTCCGCCACGCTGTGCCCAGGCTTTTTCCATCACCGGGCCTGAATCTACAAACGCATTTGCCCTGATCTCCCCGGCTTCTGCTTTCATAAAGATTATCAGCTTCTCCAGCTTCTTTTTCATCACAATATGATAATCTTTCCCGTATGCGTACCTGGCAATGATAAAATCCGTTTCTTCATGTGCAATTTCGGGTGCGTAATAGTTCAACAGGAGAACGATGACGGATTTTGCATCTTCCATTATTTGTCTCGGGTCCAGGCGTTCAGCCAACGTTGTGGAAAGATAATCAAATGCGCCGGGAGGTTTTCTTTCCAGGTAAGCTGACAACCATTCCGCTTCCTGAACCAAAGGTTCTGCTTTTGCGAATCCGCAATAAGAAAAGCCGAGATCCAGGGCTTCAGCTTTTATTTTTTCACCAATGGTTAACAGCGGTTCGTTGTTTACTAAAACAATTCAGGTAGGGAACCCGGTTTGATCTTACCGAGATGTTGATAAGCCAATTCCGTAGCTTCCCTGCCACGCGGTGTACGCATGATATACCCTTCCTGGATCAGGAACGGTTCATATACTTCTTCGATCGTTCCCGGATCTTCCGAAACAGCCGTAGATATAGTGGTTAATCCAACAGGGCCACCTTTAAATTTATCGATGATGGCAGAAATGATCTTATTATCCATCTCATCCAGTCCGTGTTTATCAACATTCAGGGCCGATAAGCCATATTGGCTAATCGCCAGATCAATGGTCCCGTCGCCTTTTATCTGTGCAAAATCACGGATACGGCGAAGCAACAGATTGGCAATTCTCGGTGTTCCACGGCTACGACGTGCAATTTCTGCTGCTGCCAGCGGTTCGATCGGGACATTCAATATCCTGGAAGAACGGTGAATGATCTTTTCAAGAATTGAAGCAGGATAATAATTCAGCCTGGAATTAATGCCAAACCTTGAACGGAGCGGGGCAGTAAGAAGTCCTGAACGGGTGGTCGCCCCGATCAACGTGAAGGGATTCAATTTGATCTGGATGCTACGGGCATTAGGCCCCGTTTCGATCATGATATCGATCCTGAAATCTTCCATGGCCGAATACAGATATTCTTCCACTACAGGACTTAACCTGTGGATCTCGTCAATGAAGAGAACATCATTCACTTCAAGACCTGTAAGCAGACCCGCAAGATCGCCAGGTTTGTCCAGTACCGGTCCCGAGGAAACCCGGATATTCACATGGAGTTCATTGGCAATGATATACGAAAGTGTTGTTTTTCCAAGTCCGGGTGGTCCGTGCAAAAGAACATGGTCCAATGGTTCATTACGCTGTTTGGCTGCCTGGACAAATATTTTCAGGTTTTCAATAATATTTTCCTGTCCTGAAAAATCATCAAATCCGGACGGCCGTAAAACTTTTTCAATTTCTTTCTCGGCAGGACTCAGATGTTCACCGGTAGGATCGAGGTTGTCATTCATTTTCATTCGTTATAAGGCCGGCAGGATGTCCGGTCATCAGGTCATTTGGACATTCAATCAATATTCATTATTTACCAAATCACATCTGATCTTGCCGTCATTCGGCAGATACAAAAGTAACAAAATTGCAAAAGAACCTGCCGGAATATAAAATTAAACATATGTGTCCCCTAATATTATTTTTCTTAATTTTACGTTTAATTAGTCTTTAATTTAGCATTCTATGCGTCCTATTGTCGTTGGGGTTGATTTTTCCAGTTCTTCTATTCATGCCATTGAATATTCAATTCCTATTGCAAACAAGATGGGAACTGATATAATTCTTGCCTGGGTTGATAAGTTCACCCCGACTGAATCTATTTATCCCGACACATCCAATGATACCCGTAATGAAGCAAAAAAACGTTTTACCGCACTGATAATCCAGTACAAAAAAGAACTTGCAGAGGGGATAAAAATGGAATATAAACTGCGAAAAGGTAAGATCTATCATGAATTGGAAATTCTTGCGAAGAATGTCAACGCCATGATGATAATAGCCGGTTCACATGGGCTTTCCGGTTATGAAGAATACTGGATGGGCAGTAATGCTTATAAAATTGTAACCTATGCTTCATGTCCCGTGATCACCGTGAGGTTTGATTTTACGATCAATGACAATATTGATAAGATATTGGTCCCCATTGCCGGTTATCCGGAAACACTTCAGAAGTTACCTTTTATTGCGAAGCTGGCGAAAGTCTTTAATTCTGAAGTTCATATAATAGCTACCCATTATTCTAACCTGAAGTCGATTCAAAGAATTGCCGGAAAATATGGCAATCAGGCTGTTCAGTACTTTAAAGGCCAAAAGATCCGGAATATTTATGATGATATTGTCTCAGAAGATATTACAAAAGGCGTTCTTTCTTATGCAACGGCTATTGGAGCGGATCTCATTGGGATTATGACCGATCAGGAAACACCTGCGAATATCTTACTTGGACCCCATTCCCAACAACTCATTAATCAATCTCCGCAACCGGTATTGAGTATGCATCCACAGGAACATTTTTGCTTATGAGCCATAACAGATTTCACCGGACCATTAATCGGATATTGCTCTTTCAATGGATAGTATTCATGGTTTCATCTGGCTATTCACAGGAAATGACAAAGAGTAATGTACGGATTATCCAGGATGACCGGGTTGATCTTCTTGTCAGTAAACATATCCAGATAAATCAAAACAGAAAAGGGATCAACGGATTCCGGATACAGATCTTCTTTGACTCCGGGAATAATTCGAAAACCAGCGCTCAGGCAATTTATACAGGATTCACAGTAAAATACCCCGATATACCTGCTTATTTATCATTTAAGGCTCCCAATTACAAAGTACGTGTGGGTGATTTCAGGACCCGACTGGATGCCCAGCGGTTTTTAAATGAAATTATTACGGAATATCCGGGCGCCTGGATTATCGAGGATCTGATTAATTTACCTAAAGTTGAACAATAAAAACCTTGACCTATGAATAAGATTATTGTCGCTATTGACTTTTCCGAATGCTCCATAAATGCTTTTATGCACGCATTATCCATTGCACAGAAGTGCATGAGTGACCTTACCCTGGTTTGGGTTCAGAAACCGGTTTCTGAAAAGGATAAATTCGATAAACCATTGAAAGATCCGGTGAAAGAAGTGGAAAAACAATTCCAGGAACTGATTTCAAAGTACCAGCCGCAGTTACCCAACAATAAAATTACCTATAAGATCAGAACAGGAAAAGTTTACAGGGAGATCACAGCTGAAGCAAGAGAAATGCATGCAATGCTGGTTGTGGCCGGCACCCATGGGGCATCTGGGTTTGAAGAATTCTGGATCGGGAGCAATGCCAACCGTATCGTATCAGCAAGTCCTTGCCCTGTCATAACCATAAGAGCCGGCATCGATGTTAAAAGGCCTTTGAACAGGATCGTATTACCTATCGACAGCTCTGTGGAAACAAGACAGAAAACCAATTTTACAGGATACCTTGCCAAAATGCATAATGCGGAAATTTACATTCTTTGCTTGTATTCATCTAGGGTCAAGGAGATTCAGCAGAATGTGGATCTTTATGCCAAGCAGGTAGCTTTACATTTAGAAGAAGAAGGAGTAACTTTCCACATGGAGCACGCAGATGCGGATAATATTTCCGATAAAATGATCGAATTTGCCCAAAAGATTGATGCAAATCTTATTTCCATTATGACAGAGCAGGAAACAACGACTTCCAATCTTTGGATGGGCCCTTATGCGCAACAAACGGTAAATCATTCACCTGTTCCTGTCCTGAGCATCCATTCGAAGGATTTGCTTGCCTCAGGAATCGGCTTTTAAAACCGTCTGAAAGGTTAATTCCTGTTCACACAATTCAAATCAGCAAAAGCTACCTTCAACCGTTCCACCATTGATTTTTCACCTTCCCGCAGAAATTGACGGGGATCATAATATTTTTTATTGGGTTTATCTTCCCCTTCCGGATTCCCGATCTGGTCCTGTAAATAGGCTTCATTCTTCTTGTAATATTTCATGATCCCTTCCCAGAAGGCCCATTGAGTGTCGGTATCAATATTCATTTTTACTACGCCATAGGAAATAGCTTCTTTGATCTTTTCAGGTTCAGAACCGGAACCGCCATGAAATACTAAATTCACCGGATTTGGACCTGTGTTGAACTTTTTCTGTATATATTGCTGGGAATTATAAAGAATGATGGGCTCCAGTTTCACATTACCCGGTTTATACACGCCATGCACGTTCCCAAAGGCAGCTGCAATGGTAAACCGATCGCTTACCTGCATCAGTTGTTCATATGCATAAGCCACATGTTCCGGCTGTGTGTATAATCTTGAACTATGAATGTCAGAATGGTCCACGGCATCTTCTTCTCCACCGGTCACTCCCAGTTCGATCTCAAGGGTCATTCCCATTTTGCTCATCCTCTCAAGATAACGTTTGCATATCCCGACATTTTCTTCCATCGGTTCCAGCGACAGATCCAGCATATGGGAACTGAACAAAGGTTTTCCATACTTTTTAAAATGATCTTCGCCTGCCTCCAGCAGACCATCTATCCAGGGAAGAAGCTTCTTTGCCGCGTGATCCGTATGGATGATGACCGGAACTCCATACATTTCCGCTACTACATGGATATGCTTTGCACCCGATATAGCGCCGGTTATTGCTGCTTTTTCCTTATCATTGGGAACCGATTTCCCGGCATAGAAAATACCGCCACCATTACTGAACTGGATGATGACAGGTGAATTGACTATCTTGGCAGCTTCCAGCGCAGCATTCACTGAACCCGTTCCAACCACATTCACGGCCGGCAGTGCAAACCCGTTTGCTTTTGCAATGTGAAAGATCTCCTGGACATCTTTACCGGTGACGACTCCCGGAGCAACTTTAGTTAAAATCTTCTCGCTCATAGGTCAATTATTTTAGGTGATTACCTTATTAAGAAACAAAATTAGTAAAAAAGTAAATAAGAGATGCTGGATGCTGGATGCTGGATGCTGGATAAAAAAAATGTAAAATTAATGTATCACCTTTTTCGATTTGGACGATTAAGAAGAAAAAGGTTATGAATTATAAAGATCTTCAAATTTGGAAAATTGCTAATGAACTGGTGATTGATATTCATAAAATGACAACAAATGAAATCCCAAAGTTCGAAATGTTTGAAACAGGATGTCAAATTCGAAGGTCGATAAAGTCAGTCAAGTCAAATATAGTAGAGGGATATGGTAGAAGAAAGTATAAACAGGAGTTGTTACATTTTCTTATCATAGCAATTGCATCAACTGATGAAACACTTGACCATTTGGAAACACTTTTTCAAACAAAATCTTTCAAGGATGAGGAAAAGTATGAAAGACTTCATAAACGACTTGAAGAATTAGGCAGGAAACTAAATTCATTTATCAAAGCTGTTGAAAAACATCACAGGAGTGATAAATAAACATCAAGTATCCAGCATCCAGCATCCAGCATCCAGCATCTGCCAGTTAACCGTGTTAATCTTAGAACATGGAATAAACAATGTTAACTGGAAAAGTGTTATTTTTGCTGACAACGGCTCCGTAGTTCAATGGATAGAATATCAGATTCCGGTTCTGAGGGTTGAGGGTTCGAGTCCCTCCGGAGTCACGGAATAATAATACAGACGCCTGTAAATGAATAATTTACAGGCGTTTTTTCAAAATAGGTACAACATAGGTACAACATTTTTCTAAAAAATTGATTTACAGATATTTAACTATTCTTAATTCGTTGTAGTCTTTAGAAAGATTGTTCATTCCTAAATTTTTTTCTCGAATCCCAGGCAGGTCAATAAAAGGGAAATCAGAGTAATGCAGTTTCCTTTTTTCAGTAGGTCAATATGCAATCGTAGAGCAAAAATTAAGACTATGAAATCAATTGGAAAGGACAAATAAAAGGCCGTCAATTAATTTTGAGACAGCCATTTTATTCTATATAACAACTCGTTGTTGCACTATTATTTTTCTATAATCTCATTTGAAACTGACTATTCCGGTCGAAGCGGCGCCAGTGATTCCGGCGCAAGCGGCGCCACCCCTTGGAGGTTAAATTTTAACTAAAAAAGGGAGAATCGATAAATTTTCGACCTGACATTCCGGCATAAGCAGCGCCACTTTTCAAGAGGACGGATTTGTAACAACATAGTATCTTTTCCAAAAAAGATACTATGTCATATCCACCAATTACTATGTTACAAATTCGACGCATCCTACAACTTTTAGAGCAAGGACAATCCAAACGGAAGATAGCCCGGACTTTATCTTGTGGCCGTCACACCATCGACGGCTATTTGTCCAAAATTGAACAAACAGGGATAAGTTTACCTTTATTATCAAAGCTATCCGATGCTGACCTGGCCACTCTATTGTATCCTGAAAACAATGAATCACAACCAGACTATCGATTTGAGGATATAAAGTCCAGACTGGATTATTTTCAAATAGAACTTACCCGGACCGGTGTTACAAAACTTCGGCTTTGGGAAGAATACCGACAGGAAGTCCCTGATGGTTATGGGTATTCCCAGTTTTGCGAACATCTTTCGATCTACACCCAAAAGAGTGCAGCTACGATGCACTTTGAACATCATCCGGGTGAACGTGTACAGATTGATTTTGCTGGTAACCCGCTTTCTTACGTTGATTCATCAACGGGTGAAATAATCTCATGTCCTGTTCTTATATGCGTTTTACCATTTAGCGGTTACTCTTACGTTGAAGCATTGCAATCCGCAAGCCTGGAACATCTTATTCCTGCTTTAGGCCAGTGCATGAGCTATTTTGGGGGTGTGCCCCAAAATGTGCTTAGCGATAACATGAAGCAGTTTGTTCAAAGAAGTAATCGTTATGAACCCGTTTTTACGGAGGTTTGTGAGCAATGGGCTTTACATTATCACACAACTCTGTCGGCCGCCCGTGTATCAAAACCCAAAGACAAGCCTTCGGTTGAAAACACGGTTAACATAGCCTATCTGAGGGTATATGCACCTTTGCGTAATGAGACTTTTTATAGCCTCGGGGAACAAACCATTGCTTACGCAATCCTTGACCGGATTGTACATGACGCTCACAGGATCGAGCTTAACGGAGAATCTTTGAGAAAACGATACGGAATGAAAAAAGAAATGAATTTAATAACAATGCAATAAAGTTTAACTTTGCTTAAGGCATTCTGAGGTATGATAAATGATAAAAATGGGGAGTTAACTTTGGGGGGTCAATTTGATGCGTATAAGAGGGGTCAATTATAGCGGAATATCCATATTACCATTGAAGAAGGAAAACTTGATAATAGTCATTTAGCCTTTTTAGATTGGACCCGGATTTATTTTGAAATGCAGAAGTTCAAGAACGAACGCAGTTGGTATAATGTTAATCTTTCTATCGAAGCGCTGAAAGACATTCTACTTGACCAGGAATGGTACACATTGCAAATACCATCTTCGGAATTAGAGTTAACCGACTATGGGAGGGTGAAGTTGTGGCATGAATTGGCAACGTCTTTACTTAAATCCTTCGTTGAAAAGCTCTATAATTATCAAAAAAACAAATTTTACAGCGATAAAATTGAGGTTGCCATTTTAGACAGTACCAATCCTAATTTTGAGGATGAATATAACTTCCTGGTGAAAAAAACGGAAGATAGAATCATCAGCAAACTAAGGGAATTAAAAGAAATAGTTCGGAAGAATGAATTTAAAAAAAATTTCAAAATTGATAATGACTTTGAAGCTCTTTATGCCGGGCTACATTTATATCAACCGCTCATATACATTGATAAATGCAGGTACGAAGAAATTGTTAAACTTCAACCGGTGCCACTTAACAAAGGTGAACGTGACTTGGTAGAAGACTTAAAACGGTATTTTGGTAACAATGCGGAACTTTTCGAAGACAAGCAACTTTACCTGCTTAGGAATATGAGCAAAAAAGGAATTGGCTTTTTTGAAGCAAATAATTTCTTCCCTGACTTTATTCTTTGGTTGGTCATAGGCAAAAAGCAATATGTTTCATTTATAGACCCTAAAGGACTAAGACAAATTCAAGGGTTAACAGATCCGAAAATCCAATTGCATAAGTCAATAAAAACAAGCATCCAACCTAAGTTGAATGATCCGGACATAGAATTAAATTCATTTATAATTTCCAACACTCCTTACAACCAATTGACACACTGGAAAGGCCAGGAAAGCATGGAAGACTTTAATTCAAATCATGTTTTATTTCAAAAAGAGCAAAGGCCATTTTATATTCAATATATTATCGACAAACAATTTTAGCATGCTCTGCTCAAATGGAAACATTAAAAATATATATCATGAAAAAAACTGTTGAAAAAGAATACGAGGTAGTATGTTGTAAATGTTACACTCAATTCCCGAAAGTCTTTAAACTAGAAGAAGGGAGCGAAAGTATATCCACAGAGGTAAAGGCATTTTGTCCAACTTGCGATGAAATGGTTAAATTCACAATCAAGGGGGAACCTGAAAAAGTATCCTATATCCGGTTGATTCCTAAAAAATCTTCGTGATTTCATGACAGATAAAAAAATAATTTATGATCTGGATATCTGTTCCTCTTGATATACCTGAAAAAAAGGTTTTATTGCTTAAGAAGTTGTATTCAGACATTGTTCGGTATATACAAGAAGGTCGGTCACTTAAATCAAACGTTCTTGATGAACTGGTAAAGGAAATGTCATCTGTCATCCAGGATAACAAATCGATAATCACCTTTCTGGAAAGCAAGGAAAAAACTGATGAACACATGGTGATCTCCCTGCAACATCCCGATAACGAGATCCTTAACCTTCCATGGATATCTGCCACAGACTCGTCAGGCAAACGTATTGGTGATTTCGAATCGATTTACCTCACAAAAAGTATCCCAGGATACTACAATCTGCAACTACTCTTTCAGAAAGTGCCTCCACCTTTGAAGATCCTTGTCATGATTTCCTCACCTGAAGATCTTCTTTTTAAGAATCGGCTATCGTATGAAGATGAAGAAAGATTGATGCTAGAATCTTTTGAGCCACTAATTCATAATGGACAAGTACAGATTGATTTCTGCAATGATGCTTCCAAAGAAACACTAAAAAGCAAATTGCAGCTCAATAAATACCATGTTTTACATTTCTCAGGTCATTCGGCATTTGACGAAAAAGTGAAGAGAGGCTATCTGACGATGGAGAATGCTATTACAATGAGCAAAGAAGAAGTATCGGATGAGGAGTTTGCCAATTGCCTGAACATTAATCAAGACCACTTGGTGCCGCTCGTCATTCTTTCCTCATGTCAAAGTGCACAAGGAAGTGCTAACATGACCGGAATAACAAACAAATTGTTCAGTATTGGTATTCCAGCAGTAATCTCCATGGGTTCATCAATAAACGATCATTATGCGACTCTTTTTACGACTCATTTTTATCAACAATTGACTAATCATTCAACAGTACCATCTGCCTTCATGGATGCTGTTAGATTTCTCCATCAAAAGGAATATGAGGAAATTAAAAACAATCCTTATATACCCCTACCCCTGCAATGGATCATTCCAAATCTTTACATTTCAAAACCAATAGAAAGTCTAGTTGATTGGGAGGCTCCATATGCCCGGTTGGAATTCCCATACAAACGTTTTTTTAAACAAAAGATTCTTATCGACCATCCCGATGACTATCTCTTCATCGGTCGTAAACCCGATAAAAAGTTGATTTTACCTGCACTTAAAGAGAAACGACCTATCCTGCTAAAGGGACAGGGTGGAGTAGGTAAATCAGCGCTTGCCGAGCACCTGGTCCAACGGCTCTTTCTGATAGAACCCAGCCTTCAACCATTTTTTTTTAACGAACATACATTCCGGGTTAAAAATATTATTGATCAGCTTGTGGATTTTTTGCTCAACAAGGGAAATACTGATTATATCGCAGCCGAAAAACTTGATAGCCCTTCAAAGAAGATCATTTTCCTACTTGGAGTAATTAAAAGAAAATACGGTGAACCTTTTTTGATATTCGATAACCTTGAATCGTTCCAGTGTGCTCCGGGAGAAAAATTCAAGGAGGAATTCTTTGAACTTGAGAACATCCTGAAAACTTTAGTTGTCCGGAATGACCTTTTCCTGCTTTTAACCTGCCGCTACCCCTTATGTGGAGATTACTACAAATCTCTTCTGACATTAGACTTGAATCATAACAACTTCAACGATTTCTGGAAGAAATGTAATTACCTTGAGCTGTCACGGCTCTATGATGATCATTACCAATCGATAAAGCAGGGGGGTAACCAAACTGAAAAAATAATCTCTTTCCCTGACCTTGTAAAACAACTTTATGAGTCCTTTGGAGGAAATTTCAGGGCATTGCAGTTTTTTAATGATATAGTTATAAATAATCCGCAAAAATTCACTTCTACACTCGATACCCTGATAAACTTCAGACAAAAAAACATGATGGCAAGCGAAGAGGTGCTTCAGAAAATGAGCAAAAATTTCCTTTTTGATGAACTTGTTTCGCTGATAGCCGTGGAACATCTGGTCATATTTCTCCTTCTATCCGGCTTCCGAATTCCGGTATCTATTGATGCCATTATCAAGCAACTCGGAAACAAGGATACTGTTTCTCATCCTGAAAAGGCTTTTGAAGTCCTTCATCGTTATACACTCATTGAGAAGCATAAAACAAATGATTGGGATGACCTTTTTTACGTCACACCACTAATTCGGGAACTGTTGCTTGAGAAAGATGAATTCGGGAATATAGCCTCTTTTTCACACAATGAGGCAGGTTATTATTACCTCAATGTATTTAATACTTTGGATAGGAAAAAGAATATCCAAGAAATGGAAGAGGCATTTTTCCATTTTATCAACGCAGGTAACAAAAAAGAAATTGGGGATACTGGCGCTTGGTTGTCCGAGTTTTTCTTTTTAAATAAACTTTATTCTGATGCAATTCAATATGCCAGTCAATCATTTGGTCAATTACAAGATGATACTCCTGTAGGAACGATCAATCTGTTGGGAATGCTTTACCAATTCTTCGGAGAACTTTCCAAAGCTTTATCTTTTTATGAGAAAAGCCTAATCGGTTATAGAAATGGGATGAATAAATCCGGAGAAGCCAATACAATCAATAATATGGCAATGATTTACCACACCATGGGTGAGCTTGACAAGGCGTTGGAGTTATTAGATCAATCATTACAAATATTGAGAGAGTTAGGGAGTAAAGTACACGAAGGACGAACACTTAATAATATAAGCCAGATTTACGATACGAGATGTGATTATAATAAGGCACTGGAATTTTTAGAAATGTCCTTAAGTATTTCAAGAGAAACTGGTGATAAAGAAACACAAGGTAAGAACCTTAATAATATCGCTGAAATATATAGAAAACTGTTTAATTATAATGAAGCACTGAAGTTCTTTGAGCAATCCTTAGAAATAAGAAAAGAGATTGGAGATAAGGCTGGTGAAAGTACAGTATTGAATAATATCAGCCAGATCTATCAGGCGCAAAATGATAATGAAAAGGCGCTTGATTTTTTTCAGCTATCCTTAAAAATAGCAAGGGAGATAGGGGATAAGCGTGGAGAAGGGACAACACTTAATAATATTGGACACCTCTACAGAACACAGGGTATTCTTGATAAAGCGCAGAACTTCTTTGAGCTATCCTTAATAATATCTAAGGATGTTGGCGATAAAGTAACTGAAGGTTCCGTTCTTAATAATATTGCGACAATAGCATATGAGAAAGGCAATTATAGTGAGGCATTGGATCTTTTTGAGCAATCCTTAAAAATAGCGAAAAAAATTGGAAATAAATTTTTAGAGGGAAAGGCACTAAATGCAATCAGCCTTATCTACCAATATATAGGGGAAGATTATAGATCTCTGGATCTATTTGAGGAATCTCTAAAAATAAGTAGGGAAATTGGCGATAAAGAAGGAGAAGGTACGACACTCAATAATATAGGCACGTTTTATTACAACCTAGGTCAATATGATAATGCATTGGACTTCTTGGAACAATCATTAAATATTAAAAAGGAATTTGATGACAAGGCGAGGTTATTACCAACCTTACATAATATGGCGTTAATTGCACTTAGGAAAAATGATATTAATAAGTATCTTAAATACCATTCAGAAGCTTGGCGTCTTGCTCATGAGTTAAATAATACTGTAAGCATATTTGAAATCGGCAGAAGCTATGGTTGTAATCTTTATAATATGAATCGTATTGATGAGGGGAAGAAAATACTATTGAATGCATACAGAATTGGTAAAAGGTATGAATTAAACGGCATACTTGAACTAGAAATTATGTTACGGCAAAATGGTTTTATTTAATATTTAACATACATGGTAGAAAAACAAATATTGCAAACGAAACCCGCCGATCCAGATACTGAAAAATGGCATGATTTTCAATTGAAGGAACAGCAAGAAACACCCAAACGACTTGAGGATACTGCCAAAACGCTAACTGGGATCATTTCTATTACTCTGACACTCTTTTTATCTGTCCTTAAAAGTGACTTTTATCATTCATCAGGTGGCATCACAAATTGGGCGATTATATTGTGGCTGATCGCTCTTCTTATCTCATTTATTGCTTGCTTTCCATTCCGGTACCGATATGCAAAAGATTCGACCTTTGGGTTCCGGAAGGCACATAAAAAGGTAATCCAAATTAAATATTTACTTCTGATAATCAGTACTGTTTGCTATTTAGTTGCCCTGATTTTCTTAACTGTTCAATTTTTCTTTTAAGTTTAAAGCTTGGTAACGAAGATAGGAGAGTAAAAACAATCTCAATCCCAGTGACAACAAATCATTTATTATTCTTAAATGGGAGGCAGAAATATGACAAATTTAAATTATTTTGAAGGAGACGAGGTTTGTAAAAAGCTGCAAAGATTAGGCCGGCAGCAAGATTTGAATCTTTGTATTTCAGGTTTGGATGAAGCAGATAAAAGCCAGAGAAAACTATCTAATGGAGATTATAAGGGTACCCTGAAATATGCGCAGGAAGCCATCAGGATATTTAATAAAATTCCGGAAGCAAAATATCTGGTTGCGATTTGCAAAGCCGATATGGCAGCTGCTTATGGAAGTTTGGGAGATTATGAAAATGCCATAAAAGAAGCCAAAGAATGTATCTCGTTGGTAAATGGGAAGTCCGAACTGGTCTTTACAGAAGGGTCTGCGAATAAGTCGGCTGCTATTTCACTTAAACATTTAGGTCGCTTGAAAGAATCAATAGGGCATTATGAATTGGCAAAGTATCTATACCAGCAAACGCCGAAAGGAACAAGATATCTTCCTGAAATCGAACATAATCTAAAATTATTACAAAAGCAAGTAAATGAACCACCTGAAATAGGTGAAAGTAAAGGGACAAAATCCACGAAAGACTGTTTTATCGCAACCGCGGTATATGGTGACATAAATGCAAAGGAGGTGATTGTATTACGACGATATCGTGATGAAAAGATGTCATCAACTTTTCTTGGTAAAATATTTATACAATTTTATTATTCAGGTACCGGGAAAACAATCGGCAGATTGATTTCAACTCAACTGGATTGTATGATTCCCCTTTTAAAAGCAATACTTGATAATTTGGTTTCAAGGTTTGAGAAAAATAGATAGCATTTTCTACATTGATCCTTAATAGTTGTTTATTGTATATGTTTTGTTATTAGCTTAAATTTCCTTAATTGAATTCATAATAAATACTAAAGTATGAAAATTCTGTGTAGTATAGGAGTACATAATTGGAAAAGTGATTGTGAAAAGTGTACAGAATGCGGAAAAATCAGAATCGATAAGCATGACTGGAGGAACGATTGCGAAAAATGCTCCAATTGTGGAATGCATCGTAAGAATAAGCATAATTGGTCGAAAGATTGTGAAGAATGTTCTATTTGTCATGAAAAGAGAGATAACAAACATGACTGGAAAATAGATTGTCAAAGATGTTCAAAATGCGGACAAAATAGAATCAACAAACATGATTGGTCAAAGGATTGTAACAAATGTTCTATCTGTGGCAGGAATAGGGAGAATCATCATGATTGGAGTAAAGACTGTGAGCGATGTTCATATTGTGGCAAACAACGACAAAACCAACATGACTGGAAAGGAGATTGTGAAAAGTGTTCAAAATGCGGAAAATCAAGTACCCATAAACATGATTGGAATGGATGTAAATGTTTAAAATGCGATAGAATTAATTTTGAGAAGCATAAATGGGTTGACGGAAAATGTAGTATTTGTGGTAAAATAACAATCGAGTGGGTTGATATACCAGAAGGTACATTTATTATGGGTAGTCCTGTAAATGAAATAAGTAGAAGTAAATATGAAACTCAACATCAGGTAACTATTAGTGCATTCAGGATGAGTAAATATGAAATCACTAATGAGCAATACGACGCATTTTGTGAGGCGACTTCCAAAAAAAGAGGATTGTTCAATTATCGCTGCTTAGGTAGTAATGATAAAACTCCGGTGGTTAACGTTAGTTGGGATGATGTGAAAGCCTTTGCAGAATGGTTGGGTTGCCGTTTGCCAACTGAAGCTGAATGGGAATATGCTTGTCGTGCAGGGACAAAAACCGCTTATAGTACTGGAGAGTTTTTAACAATTGACCAAGCTAATTACACAGGAAATAATCCTCAATACAATATTAGTAAAGGAGTAGGTATGTTTCCTTCGCCGGTGGGATCTTTTTCTTCTAATGCCTGGGGGTTATATGATATGCACGGCAATGTATCTGAATGGTGTAGTGACTTTTTTTCTGAGTATCCCATAGAACATCAAAAAGATCCTCGAGGCCCCAATATTAATGATATACCTAAAGAATGCCAACATTTTTTATTGGGTGCACTTAAAGTACATCGAGGGGGTAGTTTTAATTTTCAAGCAACAGATTGCAGATCTGCAAATCGTGGATGTACTCTACCTTTAATGACACTCCGTTTTATCGGGTTTCGAATTGTATCTTCAGTTTAACTTCTTTATTTTTTCAAAGCACAGGTATACAATGGTATAATGGAACAAATAGAATTACCAGTACAACCGGTGATGGGTTAAACGCCGGTGCAATGAACACGGCAATGATCATTGCTACACAAATAGCTGATAACCAAAGTGATATTTTGCTGCAAAAGTTTGTGCAGATTATTCACTAACAGTGGGAGGGATTACCTATGGCGATTGGTATCTACCTTCAAAATATGAATGAAATTTATTATACTTGGAAAAAAGCGTCGTTGGCGGTTTTACTATTGGCTACTGTTGGAGTTCCTCCGAAAACAATGTCAGGGTCGCGTGGCTCCATCGCTTCGCCAATGGTGCCCAGTACAACGACGATAAGAGCGAAACAAACGATGTGCGGGCTGTTCGGGCTTTTTAACAAACCTGCCTGCCGGCAGGCAGGTTTATCCATTTAACCATTTAATAATACCCATAGCGGTCAATTTTTTTAAGGAACAATGGCATGGTATTACTTTGTTTTAACTTTTACCCATTCAGTTTGACAAAGAACCAAACTTCTAGGTCCAGCCGGGTATCTGGGGCATTTGAACCGGAACCCAGGGAGTGTTATATTCAAATCTCCAGGTCTCATTTCCACCATAACCGTAAAAAATAGCCAAACAATGCAACCATCCGGCAGGTGTGGTCTCAGTAGCGTCCAGATGAGCGAAGCAATGGTACGGTATTGTATTCCCACCGCTGTTTTCAGAAACGCCCCAGTACCAGTCGTAGCTTCCAGCAGAGGATGACGGATCCCAACCGGTGAAATTAATGCGCCATACCCAGTGTGAAATCTCGTTGTATCCTGAATTTTGCATATCCCAGATACTGTAACCATCATATGTGGTTTTCCCGTTAGCCGTTTTTTTGATGTATCTTGACGTAGTTTTGTTATCATAACTCCCATCTGCGCCGTAGTACGAGATCTCCATTATGTAATCGATCGTATCCCCCTTATGCAATCTCTCATTGTAATTATAGAGGCCGCTGGTATAGAAACGCGTATACCATCCGCCGGCATCAGGTCCGATCCAGGGATTGGGATTATCGTTGATGGCTGATCCTGATTTAAGTTTCGAGCTGTCGTTCGGAAAGTAGAAATAATGTCCGGAGTCGGCAGCAACAGAGATGGCTGACAACATAAAAGTCTGCATATGGGATGAGACTATTATACCGGCGCTGGCTGCAGCATTCAGGGTTTCAGTACTCACATCTGACACGTTTTGTGTTTCCTTTTTCTTGCAGGAGAAAAGGATCAATAAAAACAGAGGGATACTGAGGATGTAAAGATGTTTGATTTTCATATTACCTGGTTTTATGTCTCTTTGTAAAAATGAATGGGTAAATTTACAACATATTTTGAAAAGGCAAGAGAAAAAATATGTTAACTCAGAAAAATTTATTCGCAAAGGTCATGACTACGTTTCGTGATTTGTTGATCTGGAGGAGAAAAGAACCATATTTGTTACCGAGGGTAGAGACAATGAACTGGTAGCTGATTTTGTAGACGATCTCATAGCCCACAATCGAAATGCAAAAGGGTCTGCTTTTGCTGAAGGATATGAAATTTCAACTTATCGGATGCAATATCGGAATTGATGCTTCTTACGGGAGCCTCAGCATCAACAAGGCATTTTTCGACCTTCATATCAAAGCAGAGGATTTCAACATCAAAGCCTGTTTGGGCCTCCCGCCCTTGGGAATCATAGGGATTCCCATCCGTATCCTCGGCACACAGGAAAATCCGAAATTCAAATACGGCAAAGGCAACAACGATGAAAATGTGGAAGAAACTGAATATTCCGATGAAATTCCCAAAGATATTCTCGATAAAATCAAAAATGCAAAGGAAGAGGATTGGGAAAAACCCAAATAGAAAGAATGTCCTTCCAATTTGTCCTGATTTTATCCGATTTTTGACCCTATTCTTTTATATTCACCTTAAATGGCATCAATCTATATATACCTTGAAACCCTTGTTAATATTGGATGTTTCTTTAATAGTGAGTTAAGTGAATATTATTGAAATAAAGAGGGTGATGATTCCTCCGGAATCAAAGGTCAAATGCGAAATGCAAAGTGTAAAATGGTAAAATTGCACTTTTCACTTTTCGTTTTCACTCACTCTTACTTTGAGGCGTGACGATCGTGACAGTCGGGACAACCGTTACAGTCGTGACATTAACTGCCAACTGCATGTTTCGGCCTGATAACATCATTTTTACCAGCTCATTTTTTTGGAACCGGCATTTTAGTTGAATCACCTTCCATATGTTTAGGGCAGCATTTCATCATACTGTCGTGCGACATACATCCTGGTTTTTTGGAACACATTCCTTTGTCCATGGCTTGTGGACAGCAAAAACCACCCTGCATTCCATGGTGCCAATTTTTCATCATCAACTCATGCTGGCAATTGGGCTGACCAGAACAACCATGATGTGTCATCCTGCAAATGCCACCTCCGATAAAGCCGATGAAAAGGATGAATCCTACTACGATAAAGAACCAGGAGATAAAGGCAAAGAATTTGCCGGGCATGTCTTTTCTGAATTTTGCAAGCAACAAGGTACCTGCAAGAATAGTTAGCAACGAGATAGCTAAAAGATGCATAATTTGAAGTATTAAGACTGACTACTCTTTTTTCGGTTTTCGTCGTTCCCGTTAGTTCACAGCTCTTTATGAATGAAGAGCTCGTAAATTTATACAAATATAAGGCATTTTCCAACAACCATCATTCTATAAGCTTAAAATACATTTGTCGATATTCCGGCATAAGTAGCACCACATTCAATTGGACGGATTTGTAACATCCGTGAAACTAAAGTACCCCACTCCAGTAACAATGTGATCCAAGACTCCGGAATTACACTGGATGAAGTTACTTTCTTGCTTACCTATATAAGGATATGATCAAGTAAGTAAGTTTAACTGTAGTTGCTAATACTTGATATTAAAAATTGGATACAAATAGTCAAATTGCATCTGACAGTTCGTCAAATTAATTGTAAGAACATGTATTTCATCATGCTGATTTAGAATCTTTTCATAATAAGGATGGATTTCAAACCACTGTGATCGTTTTGGAAAGACGTCTCATCCACAACCAGTGGGTGATAAAGAGGACAATGCTTATTAAAATGATCAAACTGTTCACCACTATGGACCGGATAGAAGAATGGTTGGCTTGATTGATTCGGTCAGCCTTGGCTGCTTCATACATTGAATGCAGCGTTTTATCATCCGGGATATAATTTGTCCCGGTTTTTTGATCATCCGGTTTTGCACTCTTCAGGATATCCATTTTATAATTATCAAAGGATGCCAGGCTTGGAGTACCAGCCGATATGAAAAATCCTTCTGCGTGCAAAGGATCACTCAGATCCATAATGGAGGGAATGATCGTGGCAACACAGATGATGAAGGTGATAACGGCGACAAGACAAACGGTATAACCGTATATTTGTGCCATTCGATGTGGCTTTTCCATGTTCTGTAGTTTTTATAAAAAATGAATCAGTAAATATACGATATAAAACCTCAAAAGCAATAAGAAGGTAGTAATAAATATGTTTACAGCAACCGTTTCCCAGAGCACTAATTTTACATTGTTCCTTCATCAGCAAAACTATAATACCCTAACCCAACAATAATATGATCCAAGACAGCAATATCAGGCATTTTACCAGCTTCTATAATCTTCTTGGTGATACTAATATCAGGTTCAGATGGCTGAATATTCTCAGATAGGTGATTGTGAACAAGGATCAAAAGCACAAGTGAATGCTTCCAAGGCAAGCTTAAAAACCTTCTTTGGATCAACAACAGTACCAGCAATACCACCTTCTGAAATCATGATCCGGTCTGTGACTCTGTTAGCTTTATTAAGGACGACAATCCAGAATTGCTCATATGGGTGGTCAGAGAGGTGCTGAAATAAGTTGTAAACGTCTCTAGAATTGGAAATCTTAGGCTTTTCCTGTATCTCAGCTACTTGCCTGCGCTGTGCTAGTTCAAAGACTGCTTTTATCCGCAAGGAATCACCAAGGCTTAATCCTTTTGAGACAAGGTCATTTACAGGTATCCTGTATAGCAAATTATGGTAAAAGATTGTTATTGATCACTTCAAGTGAATATTGCTAAATACCTTGAAGTAATCCTTGATTGCCTGTCTTCCCTCAATATTCATCCCAGCTTTTGATCTTCAGATCGTCAGGTTTGATCCGGCAGAAGGCAATGATAAAAGCTCCTGCCAGCTTTGAATTGGTGATCAGGGGAATGTTAAAATCAATAGCGCTTCGACGGATACTATAGTCATTTTCAAGCTCGGTCTTGGAAAGGTTCTTCGGGATGTTGATCACCAGGTCGATCTTTCGTTCTTTCAGGTATTCCAGCACATTCGGACTGGCTTCTTCATCCGGCCAGTGAAGCATAGTAGTAGCGATACCGTTTCTTGCATAATATTCATGAGTACCCTTGGTAGCAAATAATTGGTAACCATGATCAAGAAGCATACGGGCGCCTTCCAGCAGCTCAACTTTTGATTTATCAGGCCCGGTTGATAAAAGGATGGTCCTGGCGGGTATGTTATAACCGACCGACATCATGGCTTTCAGGATGGCCTCATAATAATCGTCCCCGAGACAACCGACCTCACCTGTGGAAGCCATATCGACACCGAGGATGGGATCTGCTTTTTGAAGTCTTGAAAAGGAAAACTGGGGAGCTTTCACTCCAATATAATCAAGGTCAAAGGAAGATTTATCCGGTTTTTTAACGTCAATCCCAAGAATGGCAAGGGTCGCTATTTCAATGAAGTTCGTTTTCAATACTTTTGAAACGAAGGGGAAGCTCCTCGATGCACGCAGGTTACATTCAATGACCTTGATATCATTGTCCTTTGCCAGGTACTGTATATTGAATGGCCCGGTTATCTTCAGTTCCATTGCGATGCTCCTCGAGATTTTCTTGATCCGGCGAATCGTTTCAACATAGATCTTCTGGGCAGGAAATACAATCGTGGCATCCCCTGAATGAACCCCGGCAAATTCGATGTGTTCGGAAATGGCATAAGCGATGATCTCACCCGCATTCGCTACCGCATCGATCTCTATTTCTTTTGCATCTTCTATAAACTCCGAAACAACCACAGGATACTGCTTCGATACCCTGGCGGCTAAAGTGAGAAAATGCGTCAGCTCATTCCGGTTGGAAACAACATTCATGGCAGCGCCCGATAATACGTATGATGGCCTGACCAAAACCGGGAACCCGATCATATCGACGAAATGCAAAATGTCTTCGATCTCGGTCAATTCTTTCCATCTTGGCTGGTCAATTTCCAACTTATCACACATCATGGAAAACTTATGGCGATTTTCAGCCCTGTCGATAGATAAAGGAGATGTTCCCATGACAGGAACACCGGAATTGTGCAACCTTATGGCCAGGTTATTCGGTATTTGTCCTCCCATTGACACGATCACACCCCTGGGTTGTTCATATTCGATAATATCCATCACCCGTTCAAAAGTGAGCTCATCAAAATACAAGCGGTCACAAATGTCATAATCCGTGCTTACTGTTTCAGGGTTGTAATTGATCATCACCGAACGATAACCTTGCTTGTTTATCGTGTTCAGTGCATTCACGCTGCACCAGTCAAATTCCACGCTGCTGCCGATCCGGTATGCTCCCGAGCCCAGGACGATCACGGATCGTGCATCAGCCTCAAACCCGATATCGTGCGCAGAAGCACTGTAAGTGAGGTACAGATAGTTGGTCTCAGCAGGATATTCCGCGGCGAGGGTATCGATCTGGCGGACATAGGGGATGATCCCGTGTATTTTCCGGTAAGCCCTGACCATCATTGAATCCTTCGCGATGTTTTCATCCCCGCTGTTATAGAGTAGCCGGGCAATCTGGAAATCGGAAAATCCTGAACGCTTCGCTTCTTTTAAAAGATCCCCGGGTGTTTTTTCAATGGCGGAATACTCCTGCAATTGGATGCTTAGGTTATAAATATGTAATAGCTTCGATAAAAACCATTTGTCAATCCTGGTGAATTCATGGATCCGGTCGATGGTATAATGGTGTTTGAATGCCATGGCAATGGCAAATATCCGCATGTCGGTGGGTTTACTGAGGGCCTCTTCGATGAGTTCAGCCGATTCGATGTCTAACTCTTTATTCCCCACGAAACCGTGCATCCCTTGTCCGATCATGCGCAGTCCTTTCTGGATGGCCTCCTCGAATGTCCCACCGATCGCCATGATCTCACCAACGCTTTTCATGCTGCTTCCGATCTCTTTTGAAACGCCGTGAAATTTCCCGAGGTCCCATCTCGGGATCTTACAAACAATATAATCAAGCGCCGGTTCAAAGAAAGCAGAGGTCGTGCGGGTGATCGAGTTCTTCAATTCAAACAGACCATAACCGAGGCCTAATTTGGCTGCTACATGGGCCAGGGGGTAACCTGTCGCTTTGGAAGCCAACGCACTGGAACGGGAAAGTCTTGCATTGACCTCGATCACCCGGTAATCTTCGGAATCGGGATCCAGCGCAAACTGGACATTGCATTCACCGATAACGCCCAGATGCCGGATGATCTTAATAGAAAGTTCACGAAGCTTATGATATTCCTGGTTAGTGAGGGTCTGGGATGGCGCTACTACAATACTTTCACCGGTATGGATCCCCAGCGGATCAAAATTCTCCATGTTACAAACGGTGATGCAATTGTCGTAACAGTCTCTCACCACTTCATATTCAATTTCTTTCCAGCCTTTCAGCGATTCTTCAACCAGGATCTGGTTCGAGAAGGAAAACGCTTTTTTAGCGAGGTTGGTAAATTCATCCCGGTTATTGCAAAAACCGCTTCCCAATCCTCCAAGGGCGTAGGCTGCACGGATAATCACAGGGAATCCTATCTGATCAACAATTTCAAGGGCATTATCGAGGCTTGTGACGGCGATACTCCGGGGTGTTCTTACCCCGATCTCCTTGAGCTTCCGGACGAATAACTGCCGGTCTTCCGTGTGAATAACGGTTTCAACCGGCGTTCCGAGGACTTCCACCTGGTACTTTTTGAAGATGTCCTGCCTGTAAAGTTCGATCCCGCAATTCAGGGCAGTTTGTCCTCCGAATGAAAGAAAGATGCCATCGGGATGTTCTTTTTGTATGACCTTTTCTACAAAAAAAGGAGTAACAGGTAAGAAAAAAATTTTATCGGCGATCCCTTCAGAAGTCTGGATGGTCGCAATATTGGGGTTGATCAGGATGGTTTCAATCCCTTCTTCATGCAATGCCTTCAATGCCTGGGATCCGGAATAATCAAACTCCCCGGCTTCTCCGATCTTCAAGGCGCCGGAGCCCAATACGATCACCTTTTTTATAGACTTATTTATCACTGTAATCAGGTTGTTCTAACACCGGTAAAATTACATAAATTCAGACAGGAGGATCGATTATTGCTTACTTTTGCAGACCCCAGGGGTGATGCAAAGCTCTCTTTCACCGCAAAGACACTAAAAAATTAAAATCAATAGTTTTTACTCGGTGCCTCTGTGGTGAAAAAAGGCTTTTTAATCAATCTTATTGAAGGAGTGAGTTTTTGGCGTTTCATTTTTATGATAGCATTCAAAGGATGTCTTTTTCAAACAGAGATTCACGTGTCCGGCTTGTCTTAAAAGATAACCTTACCATTGAAGGAAAACTCTTCGGGTTTCCTGAATCGGTTGCCGGGGAGGTGGTTTTCAACACGGCGATGACCGGTTACCCGGAAAGCATTACCGACCCTTCTTACAAGGGACAGATCCTGGTGCTTACCTATCCCCTGATTGGCAATTACGGTGTACCGGATAATATTCTTGAAAATCAACTTTCCGGATATTTTGAATCGGAAAAGATCCAGGTTTCCGGACTTGTTATATCGGATTACTCTGCGGAACATCACCACTGGAATGCCCGGAAAAGTTTATCCGACTGGCTTTATGAACATCAAATCCCGGGTATTTATGGTGTGGATACACGCGCAGTGACAAAATTGCTCCGGGAAAAAGGTACCATGTTGGGGAAAATCGTTGTTGAAAATAAGGACATTGATTTTTATGATCCGGATCAGTATAACCTTGTTAAGCAAGTCAGCACAAAAGAAAAAATCATATACGGTAGGGGCAGGTACCGCATCTTATTGATTGATTGCGGCGTAAAACACAACATTATCCGCCATTTGCTTAAGAGGGACACCACCGTTATCAGGGTTCCCTGGGATCACGATATCCATAAAGAAGAATATGACGGGGTATTTATTTCCAATGGTCCGGGAGACCCGAAAAAATGCGAAGCTACCATTGAACAGCTGAGAATGGCCTTACCAGGATCAAAACCGGTATTCGGAATATGTTTGGGAAACCAGCTTCTGGCACTGGCATCCGGAGCAAATACTTACAAGCTGAAATACGGTCATCGAAGTCATAACCAACCCGTCATCATGGCTCATTCGAACCGTTGTTATATTACTTCCCAGAATCACGGGTTTGCAGTCGATGAAACAACCCTGGGAAATGAATGGGAACCTCTTTTCACGAATTTAAATGACAGAACCAATGAAGGGCTTCGACATCTCACAAAACCTGTCTTTTCAGCCCAGTTTCATCCCGAAGCTTCCAGCGGCCCAACAGATACTGATTTCCTGTTCGATGAGTTCATTTCAATGATACAGAAATTTAAAAAATAATATGGTTACCTATTTGCAGGTGGAAAACCTGAGCCGGAGTTATGGCGAAAAAGTACTTTTCAGGGATATTTCCTTTTTTATTAATCAAAACCAAAAAGTTGCACTCATTGCGAAAAACGGTGCAGGAAAAACTACATTACTGAATATCATTGCAGGAACTGAACTGAAGGACGAAGGCACCATTTCATTCCTGAACAATGTTACGTTTGGGTACCTTAACCAGGAACCTGTTTTTATCGAAGACCATACTGTTTTTGAGGAAATGTACTCCTCTTCCAATGAAATCCAGAAGATAATCCTTGATTATGAACTGGCGGTTGAAAGTGAAAATAAAAACGCTATCCACAAAGGAATCGAGCTGATGGATGCAAATAATGGCTGGGAATATGAAACAAAGATCAAACAAATCCTTACCCGCTTGAAAATTACTGACCTCGAAAAAAAAATAAACGAACTTTCAGGTGGTCAGAGAAAAAGAGTTGCCTTAGCCAGGACGCTTATCACCGAACCCGACTTACTACTGCTCGATGAACCCACAAATCATCTTGATATTGAAATGGTTGAATGGCTTGAGGAGTACCTTATGAGAAGTTCCGTTACCCTTTTGATGGTTACACATGACAGGTATTTTCTCGATCGTGTTTGCAATGAGATCATCGAACTGGACAATTGTATGCTATACAGATACCACGGGAACTATTCCTACTTCCTGGAAAAGCAACAATCACGGAAGGAAATCATAGACAAAGAAAGGGAAAAAGCAATCAACCTCCTGAGAAAGGAACAGGAGTGGATGGACCGGATGCCAAAAGCGAGAGGTACAAAAGCAAAAAGCAGAATAGAAAGCTATTATGAAATAAGATCAAAATCCGAAAATAAATCAGATGACAGCAAGCTCACCCTGAACATTAAAGAGTCATGGATGGGCAAAAAGATCCTTGAAATCAATGATCTTTCCTTCAATTGGGGTGATCAAACGATAGTAAAGAGCTTTTCTTACATCTTCAAGCGGTTTGAAAAGATCGGGATTGTCGGCAATAACGGAACCGGGAAATCTACTTTCCTGGATATGATAACCGGTAGCGTAAAATCATATACAGGTAAGATTGAAGTCGGAGAATCGATCCGTTTCGGTTATTACCGGCAGCAGGGCATTACTTTTAAAGCGGATGCAAAAGTACTGGACCTGGTGAAAGAAATAGCAGAAGCAATAAAACTGGGCAATAACCGCATCGTTTCTGCTGCAGAGTTCCTGAATTATTTCATGTTCCCTTTCCCGATGCACCAGCAACCGGTTTATAAACTTAGCGGGGGTGAAAAAAGAAGGCTATACCTCGTTACCATACTCATGCAGAACCCTAATTTTTTAATCCTTGATGAACCGACAAACGATCTCGATATTTTAACCCTTAATGTGTTGGAAGATTATTTATCCACCTTTAAAGGATGTGTGATCGTTGTCACACACGACCGTTATTTTCTTGATAAGATCGTTGATCATTTGTTTATTTTCCATGGAAACGGGAAAATAAAAGATTTCCCAGGCAATTACACCCACTTTAAAGAATATACCGACCGGCAGAAACGAAAAGAGAGAGTTCTGCCAAAAGTCCAGACCACGAAAAAGGAAAAACCCAAAGAAAAAGATCCTTCAAAATTGTCGTATAAAGAAACGGTGGAATTGAAAACGCTTGAACGGGAAATAGGAACCCTCGAAGCAGAAAAAAAAGAAATTGAATCATCCCTGCAGTCGGGTTCCCTTTCAACGGAAGAGTTGAACCGGAAATCGGAACGCTTTGCTTTATTGTTAAGGGAACTTGAAGTGAAAACGGATCGATGGCTGATGTTAGGTGATAGGTTGTGACCTATATAAAATATTTAACATGTTATATGTATTATGCATAATTAATTGGTTATCAATTATGTTATTTGTTATATGATTAACAAAACCGGAGTTGCAATTAATGATTATATTTGCCCAAAATCAGGGTATTTTTAAATAATTCCGGGGATACTGTGACAAGCAGGAGAAAAACCATATTACTTGTAGAAGATGAGATACTTATCGCTGTTGACCGGGCAGAGTTCCTGGAAAGAAACGGCTTTCACGTTCTTACTGTAATAAACGGTAATCAGGCTATAGAAAAGGTCGGAAGTGGCGGGAAGATCGATCTCATTCTTATGGATATCAACCTGGGCAAGGGAATGGACGGGACGCAGGTGGCTGAGATCATTTTAAAAGAACATGATATCCCGGTCGTGTTCCTTTCAAATTATACTAATGCCAAGGTAGTTGAAAAGACGCATAAAGTTAAATCCTATGGATATGTTGTAAAGGATTCCGGGGATACCGTTCTTTTGGCTTCTGTAAAAATGGCGTTCCGGTTATATGACACCCAAAGGGAATTGATAGCGAGGGAGGAAAAACTGAAAACCACACTCGCAGAAAGAGTGCGCTTTGAAAAACAGTTATTACAGGAGCAGGATAATTTCATTAAAATGTTCTCAGCAGCTCCGGTCGGTCTGTTACTCCTCGATGAAAACAGCATTGTTTCCAAGTCAAATCAGGCCATATGTAACCTGTTGTTACGTGAGCCGGCCGAAATAATTGGTAAAAGGGCAGGCGGAGGTCTGGGATGTTTGCATAGCGTGGAAACTTCCTATGGTTGTGGTTTCTCCGGTTCATGCCCGGATTGTGTATTACGGAAAAGCATTGAAAGTGCATTGAAGGATGGCACAAGTGTACATGGGGCACTGGTAAATCCTGCTTTACTTATCAATGGTGAAATGCAGGAACGATGGCTCAGTGTGAGCGCAGAACCGGTTGATCTGAATGGGATCCGGAATGTTATTGTTGCAATCGAAGATATTTCCGACAGGAAACGGATGGAAGAAGACCTTAATGAGGCGCTTGAGGAAAAAGATATTCTTCTCCAGGAACTTCAGCACCGGGTTAAAAATACATTAGCGATAATTTCCGGGCTTATCGGATTGGAAGGGAGCCGTACGACCGAATTACAGGTAAAAAACGTGCTGCAAAGTATGAGGGACAGGATCTCTTCCCTTTCCAAACTTTACGATATGCTTTACCGTTCCTCAATGGATATGAAAGAGATCCGGCTCAATGAATATATAAGGGAAATTGCCATATCCCTGTTAAACAGTTACAAACCGGATAAGGGACAGATCAGTTTGCAATTGGATCTTGATGAAATGCATATCGATGTGAGTCGTGCAATTCCGATTGGACTTATTGTCAATGAAATTATTACGAATTCGCTTAAACATGCGTTTAAGAATGATCACCAGGGATTTATCCGTGTTGGTCTTAATCGCAGGAATGAATATGTGACTATTGAAGTAGAAGACAACGGTATGAGATTACAGTCAGCATCCTACCCGGAGGGGTCAAAAAGCCTGGGACTGGTATTGGTTCAGATCCTTACTGAACAAATCTCGGGGAAACTTGAAAGCAAAATAGAAAAAGGGACCCGTTTCAGGATTACATTCCCCGTTGGAGTGGGTGATTGAGGACTTTCCTACCCAATCTCCAGTCGTCAAAGTTCAAACGGCAGTCAACAAAAATATCATTTTGTTATTCGTAGTTATTCGTAGTTATTAGCACGTGAAAGTCGGGTATGTACAAACTTCTCCTGTGTTTGGGGAAAAACAGCGGAATTTTCAACAGGTTCTTGAGCTTACCCATACTATTACAGCCGATCTGCTGGTCCTGCCGGAATTGTTTGCAACAGGTTATGCTTTTATTTCAAAGGATGAGGTTGTAGCTTTATCCGAGGAAGGAGATATGGAAACCGCCCGGTTTCTTAAGCAACTTTCCTTTCAGACGGGGGCGGTCATTGTGGCAGGTTTTATCGAGAAGGAGAAAGATAATTTCTATAATGCTGCCATGATGGTCGGGAATGACCGGCTGATTGGCATATACCGGAAGATTCATCTTTTTTATGAGGAGAAGCGCTGGTTTGTGCCAGGAGACAAACCTTTTGAAGTATATAATGTGAATGATGCCCGGATCGGTATGATGATCTGTTTTGACTGGATCTACCCGGAAGCATGCAGGACACTTGCAATAAACGGTGCCCAGGTCATTGCCCATCCTTCTAATCTCGTATTACCCTGGTGTCAATCGGCAATGCAAACCCGTTGCCTGGAGAACCGGGTTTTCGCCGTCACTGCAAACCGTATCGGAAGGGAACAGCGGGGGATTAACGATTTCAATTTTACCGGGGGAAGCCAGGTAACGGCAGTTAACGGCACTATACTCTCCGCAGCCCCGGCCGGCGAAGCCTATGTGGATGTCGTTGAAATAGATCCTTCAACAGCAGACAATAAAAAGATCAATTCATTCAACGATCTGTTAAACGACAGAAGGACAGAATTTTATAAATAAATGCAAAATGGCAAGATGGTAAAATGGAAAAACTATTTTGCCATTTTAACCAATCTTTCCTTTTATCGCCTTTGCAACCACTTCCGATTTAGAATTAACCTGCAGCTTTTTGTAAATGTTTTTTAGCTACCGGGATCGGGAACAATTGAATTGTGAGATTGTCAATCGACAATTAAATTTTTAAATCCTAAATAAAAAGGCAAAATAAAATTGATCGTTTATCTTTGCCTTATGAAAAAGAACTTTTACAAAATCTGGATCGTATGGCTTGTCTGTGCATCTACAGTCCAGGCTCAATGGAGCACCAACCCGCAGCAGAATAACCAGATCTCAACCTCAGGTTCCGGCGCTGCCCTGCCTTATATTGTCACCCATCCCGGAGGTACCAGCTATATCAGCTGGTTCTCGCCGGGTAGCGGCGGCGATTATTATCCGTATATTCAAAAACTGGATGTCGAAGGCTATATCAAATGGGCTTCATCAGGAATCCAGGTGAGCAGCCATCCATCGATGACCTGGATAACGGATTACAGTCTCGCAATAAGTCCGGATACATCTGTATTTATTGCCTTCCAGGATATGCGTGCCACAGGGAATGATATCTTTGTTTATAAGATATCGCCTTCCGGGACCTTTTTATGGGGGAATGATGGCGTTCAGCTATCGAATAATCCCGACTTTGAAGCCGATCCCGTCATGGCCGTTCACCCTGATGGCAGTGTGGTCGTTGCCTGGCCAAGGACGCCAAATACAGGTGACGCCACCATCGAATTACAGCGTCTTAATAAAAACGGGCAAAAACAATGGAACCCTGACCTTATTATCAGTGAGTCGGGCTTTAATTGTACCTGGCCCCGTATATTACCTGATGAAAACGGAAATACGACGGTTATCTATTATAAAGAATGGGGTCCCTACTGGGCGCCTAACAGGAATATTTTAGCCCAGAAATATGATCCTGGCGGAAATCCATTATGGATCCCCGGGCCGGTCCTTTTCACCGGAGCAATGCCTCTATATGTGCATCCGTTGGTCGCTTCGGATGGACTGGGAGGTACATACGTATGCTGGTTTTACGAAAAGGTGGCGAACCATCTGAGTACATTTGTTCAGCATGTTGACCAGAATGGAAATGTCACAATAGGATCGGGAGGTGTGGAGGTGAACCCCGATTTGTCAACCCTGCATCTCGAACCGGCCATTGCCTGTGATACATCCAGTCATGAGCTGTATGTTTTCTGGCGGGAAACGGATCTTAATCAGAATTATTGCGGGCTGTATGGCCAGAAGGTAAGTTTGGACGGCACTCTTGGCTGGGGCCCGAACGGAAAAATGTTTGTTCCCGTTTCAAGTAAAAATGTTATCCTGGTGAATGTAACAGCCTTGCCGGGAGGCGTAGTAGCCGGGTATTTATATGATGACTGGGGAGGAACGACCCAGCAGAAAGTTAGGGCAATACGGGTGGATAGCGTGGGTAATACCGTATGGAGTAATGTACTCAGGGATGTCTCGACCCAGCAAAGTGGAAAAGGTGATCTTTCTTCAGATCCCTTCATGAACGGCCAGATCCTGTATTCCTGGTCGGATGACAGGATCAGCGGCGGAGAGATTTTTGCACAGAATATTTGTGAAAACGGTGATCTTGGTCCCGTGAACTATGATTTCACACTGTCTCCGGATACATTGTATTTTCTCACACAGAATGATATATCAAACGGAAAATCCTTCTATATCGGGAATCCCCATGATTTTTCCCTCGATGTCCAGTATGTACAACAGTCGGGGGATATATACCCGACTGGTTATGCATCCTGGTATACAACACCCCATTATTCCCAGTTCCCGGTATTCATTCCTCCTCATGACAGCCTTAAGGAAACCGTAAAATGGATAATCACGGGGGATATGCCTTTGGCAACACTCTATTATGACTCTCTGGATATTTCTACCCTCACTTATTCACGCAGGATTATTATAGCAATAGATTCATCTTTGATCATAACCGGGTTAGGGAATAAAAGCTCTGCTGACATCTCCGTTTTTCCGAATCCATTCTCCGGTCAGGTCAGGATAACCGGTTGTTTTCCGAAGGATGAACAGATATCCCTTGTAGTATATAACACTCTGATGCAACCTGTTAAAACTCTTTATTCCGGGAAGCCGTCAGGGATTGTGATGTCCTTTACCTGGGATGGTAATGATACCGGGGGACAGAAAATGTCGGTGGGGGTCTATTTTATCACCCTTCAAACGAAAACGGACAAAAAAGTGATCAGGGTAATTATGCTCATTTAAATCAGATATAGGTGTTCCGGGATTTTTTCAAGGATCTCTACAGGAAAGATCATAAACCCGGTTACGGGGGACTTGATATTATTAAGTATATCGGACCTGGCTTATTGGTAACTGTAGGATTTATTGATCCCGGCAACTGGGCATCAAATATTGCCGCCGGATCTTGGTATGGATACCAGTTATTATGGCTGGTCACCATGTCGACCATCATGCTGATCATCCTTCAGCATAATGTTGCGCACCTTGGGATTGCAACCGGACTTTGCCTGTCGGAGGCAACGACCCGGTACACTCCAAAGTGGGTTTCAAAAACAATCCTCGGTTCTGCCATGCTTGCCTCGGTATCCACTTCTTTGGCTGAGATACTAGGCGCCGCCATAGCCCTGAATATGCTGTTCAACATACCCATTCCGGCCGGCGCAATGCTGACGTTCATCTTCGTAAGCATAATGCTGATCACAAATACATACCGGAAGATGGAAAAATTCATCATTGCCTTCGTCTCCATAATTGGTCTCTCCTTTCTTTATGAGCTTGCACTTGTACATATCGATTGGGGACAAACCGCTATCGGTCTGATAAAACCTACGATCCCTCAAGGGTCAATGATCATCGTGATGAGCGTTTTGGGAGCCGTTGTCATGCCTCATAACCTGTTCCTTCATTCAGAGATCATCCAGAGCCGGCAATGGAACCTTGCAGATGAGAAAATAATAAGGAAACAACTGGACTTTGAACTTTTTGATACCCTGTTTTCGATGATTATCGGATGGGCTATCAATATCGCGATCATTATTCTTGCCGCAACGACTTTTTTTCAGAACAACCTGCATGTGGATGAACTCCAGCAGGCCGAAAAAATACTTACACCTCTTCTTGGAAACCATGCCGGTGCAATATTTGCTGTTGCCCTCTTATTTGCAGGAGTTGCCTCTACTGTTACTTCAGGTATGGCAGGGGGTTCAATATTTGCGGGAATTTACGGGGAACCCTATGATATCAGGGATATTCACTCAAAGTTTGGGATCATGATCTCGCTGATACTCGCAGTACTGATCATCCTGTTTATCCGGAATCCTTTCCAGGGGCTCATTATATCACAGATGGCGCTGAGCATCCAGCTTCCTTTTACCATATTTTTACAGCTATACCTTACCTCATCGGAAAAAGTAATGGGGAAATATGCTAATAAACTTCCTACAAAGCTGATGCTTTATACAGTAGGAGCGGTCGTTGCATTTTTGAATATTAAACTGCTCATCAGCCTTCTGAGTTAAAAAGATAGTACCTTTGTCCCTGTTCCTATCGCACGTGTAGCCCTTACCATCATGGCCAAAACCGGATCCTCAATAAGTACCGTTATTCTTAAGGGCTTTCTTTATCTTTTACTATTCCTGGCATCTGCCGAGCTGTTGATCTACTCTATTGCCCCCGTTTACGATTTTCCAAAACCCACCAGGTTTGCCGGTAAAAGTATCTTTAATCCTTACCGGGACATGGATAACCTGCATTGGAAAAAAGCAAATTTCCATTTTCACACAAAAGCATGGTCAGGACTTACAAATGGCAGGAAAAATTCCAACGAAGTATTCTATGAGACTTACAAAAAACTGGGTTATGATGTCCCCTGCATTTCAAATTACCAGAGCATAAGTAAATTCAATTGTGATTCTTCCTTTTACATTCCTGCTTATGAGCATGGATTTGGCATACGAAAAAAGCACCAGATGTGTATCGGAGCCAGGAAAGTCCTCTGGCTGGATTATTCGTTGTTCCAGAACCTGAACCATAAACAACACATCCTCAATTTGCTTCATGGTCAGAACGAGATCGTGGCTATTGCGCACCCTGACTGGGAAAACGGTTATCCCCTCGACAATATGAAATACCTGTCGAATTACGACCTGATCGAAGCGCTGGATGCAAACTGGCGTTCCGTTCCGCAATGGGATGCAGCTTTATCCTCAGGTCACCCGGTTTATATATTAGCGGATGATGATGCACATGATATCTCCAATCCTTACCAGATAGGCAGGTGCTGTACATTCATTAATTCAGCGACTATAAATCCCGTTGAGATCCTCTCCTCACTGAAGGAAGGAAAAGCCTTTGGAGCCGATGTTTACATGTACGAAAATGAAACGATCGATCAGAAAGCAGAGAATGCAAAGCTGATCCCCCGGCTGAACAAGGTAAAAATGATCCATGATACGCTCAGGATTTCAGTCAACCGGAAAGCCATGAAATTCGATTTCATCGGCCAGGATGGAAAGGTGAAGAAAACAGTTATAAACGATTCGGTTGCTTCTTATAAAATATTAGCAGAAGACACCTACATCAGGACTGAAATAATATTTCCCAACAAATATCAGGCACCGGGTACGAAATTTTACCTGAACCCGATTTTCCGGTACAACGGAGACAAACCCTCTAATTCCCTCAAAGCTGTGATCAACTACCCGAGAACCTGGATTTTCCGACTATTGACTGTTCCTTCAATGGCTGCTTTACTCGTACTGATCGTTTACCTGGGAAGAAGAAAAAAAGTTCAAAAGTAAGAGCGGATGCCTGACGAGAAAAAGATACAACGGATCTTATGGATCATCATCCTGATATCAACCCTGATCCGTGCTTTTATCGGGGGCTTTATCGAATTAGGGAATGATGAGGTCTATTACTGGACTTATGCGAAGTTCCCTGATCTCAGCCATTTCGATCATCCGCCGATGATAGGGTTGATCATCCAGATATTCACGCTGAACCTTCATTTCGACAATGAATTTTTCATACGACTGGCAGCCATATTTATCGGGTCAGTCAATACCTGGCTGATTTTCCTTACCGGGCGAAACATCAGGGATACATTAACGGGGTTTTATGCCGCTCTCCTTTATACGGCCTCCTTCTATTGCTTTATCATTTCAGGAACATTCATCCTGCCTGATTCCCCTCAGGTGCTCTTCTGGCTGCTCAGTCTTTATCTGCTCGGCAGAAGCCTTCCAGACACGAAGCTCTCAGGGAAGAGCCGGAAATACCTGTTGCTGGAAGGAGTGACCATCGGTCTCGCTTTACTGTCAAAGTATCATTCGATTTTCCTCATTTTCGGCACCTTCCTCTATATGCTCTTCTATAACAGGAAATGGTTTCTGGCCAGGGAGACCTGGCTGGCCCTCCTCATCGCTCTTTTGATCTTTTCACCGGTGATCCTTTGGAATTTCAACAACCATTTTATCAGCTTTACTTTTCATGGGGAAAGGATCGAACCTATGGCCCGTGGGATCCGGTGGGATTATTTCGTATCCGAAGTCATTGGTCAATTTTTCTACAATAATCCTGTCAATTTTATCATCATAGTATTCGCTATGATCGCATTGATCCGGGGTCAAAAGATTTTGGATAAAGAATATATTCGCCTGATCCTGCTGATCAGTTTGCCGTTGGCATTGATTTTTCCGGTATTTTCTCTTTTCAGACCTACATTGCCTCATTGGACCGGCCCGGCTTACCTGGGATTCATCCTTCTTGCGGCCGCTTACCTGAGAGAGATTTCCATGAATAGGCCTGTTGTCAGAATATTCCCGGTCCCTGTTCGTATAGCATTGGTTTTCATGCTGACCATCGTCATTGCCGGGACTTTTCAGATTAAATACGGATGGATCCCATTACAGCGGTCGGGGATTGAAGATCCGGGACGGCAACTTTACGGCTGGAAACAGCTTGGTGAAAAGTTCAGCCTTACCGTAAAAAAAGATGAAGAACGGGGCATTTTGGCCGGATCATCGCCGATCCTTACCTTCCGCTGGTTTCCCGCTGCAAATTTCGATTATTACGTGGCCAGGCCTCTTCATAAAAACGTTTATGCGCTGGGGGAACTGGAAAGGATCCACAAATATTACTGGATTGACAGGATCAGAGGACCCCTGCAAAAAGGCTCGGATGCTTATTATCTTGCCCTGAGCGATGATTACCAGGATCCGGCAGGCTTATATGGAACCCTCTTTGATTCCATCCGGTCGGCAGATACGATTAAAATCTGCCGGGGAAAGGAAATCATCCGGCAGGCTTATATCTTTCGTTTGTTCGGGTTGAAGAAGGGTATCAGGTTTGAATAAACTCCATCCAGCCCCCCACCCGAGGGGCTGTCTAAAAAGTCTTTGTGACCATTGTGAAAAACGTTGTGGCCTTTGTGGTT
>CAIYUC010000133.1 GCA_903929315.1 uncultured Bacteroidales bacterium | reverse complement strand
GTTTCCCAAAAATTTTTTTAGTAAAAATTTTCGGGATTTTTGCCATGTTCCGATTTATTGATCATCCTTTTAATGTCTGTTCACCCTAACTCTGCAATACACCTGCAATATTTATTTACGATTTTAGACTAAAAAAAAGATATATAATTATCCACCGTGATCGGGATCGTTTATTGTAGCGTTCCCTACAGCGTGACCTGGAAGCTATTCAAGTCATTTTTTCTTGTAACCTCATTTTTTCTTTCCCACCACTCCGTAAACTTTGTTACTGAACAACAATTTTAGTGTTATAAATGTTCACCCCGCAATGAACATTTATGATGTAAATTCCCTTGGGACGGCTTGATAAATCTATTTCGGCAGATGTTTGTCCTTTCAATTTATAGTCAGAATAAATGCGTTCCCAGAGCAAGTTGTAAACTTCGACAGAACTAATGGTGATTTTACTGCTTATCGTAAACTTTCCGTTACTGGGGTTGGGATAAACAGTAATACTTCCATCCAGTGACTTCAGTTCATTTATTCCAAGAACCGTATGAAAATAGTAATAAGTACTATCCCCGCTCGTTATCTTAGTACCAGCAGTATTCCAACTTATAACTGAAAAGCTTTTTATAAAATTATTGGCATCATAGGTATATGTGTATTTCGAAGAATTCACCCAAACGCTTCCTTTCGAATTTTGGTTTAATTCGCTTGTCTGATTATTATTTGCATCGTAAGTAAATATGATTTGATAGTAATTAACCCAAGTTCCACCATCCCAGCTTTGGTCTAATTCTCTTGTCTGATTATTGTCGGCATCGTAGAAATAGGTGAATTGTTGGAAATTAAGCCAAAAACTAACATTCCAGTTCTGAGTTATTTGGCTTGTCAAATTATTGTGGGCATCATAGGCAGAAATGAGTTGAGCGGAATTCACCCAGATACTGTCGTTCCAGTCTTGTACTAATTCGTTTGTCTGATTATTGTTTGCATCATAGGTATACTTGTATTGTACGGAATTCACCCAAGAGCTGCCATGCCAATATTGGTGTAAATGAATAGTCTTATTGTTGTGTGCATCATAGGTATAGAGGTTTTGCACCTGATTCACCCAAATACTACCGTTCCAATACTGGTCTATTTCACTTATCTGATTGTTGTTAGCATCGTAACTATAAATATATTGAGAATCATTCACCCAAGCGTTGCCAATCCAATCTTGGTCTAATTTACTTTTCAGATTATTGTTTGCATCATAGACGGAAATATATTGAAACTCATTCTGCCAAGCATTTCCGTTCCAACTTTGGTCTAATTCGCCTGTCCGATTATTATTGGCATCATAGGTGTACGTGTATAGATAGTCATTCACCCAAGCGTTGCCAATCCAATCTTGGATTAATTTGCTTAATTCATTTTGGTCGGCATCAAAGGAATAGGAGTTTTTCTCTGAATTTACCCATATGTTGCCATTCCAAACTTGTGTTATGCCGCTCGTCAGTTTATGGTGGGCATCATAAACCATATTAACGGTTTTACTATAAATTTTCCAGACGATACTAAGCGAATCCCACTCCCACTTGAAGATACTATCATAAATAGGGATTAATGTGCTCGGATTTGATGCTTGATGATTAAAAGGTTGCTCCAAATTCCTTTCGGATGGTTTTCTTTCTTTAAGCTCCGTCCTTCCCCGAAAATTTCTTGTTGGACTTGAAGGATGTTGGTTGTTCTGTGCAAAAGCATTAATGGATAATGCAAGGATTGCGAAAAGGACTGCTTTTTTCATTTGTCTTGTGCTATATAGTTATTATACCCATTTGGCTTTCAGTAGGCTCGTTTTATTGAAGGTTCTACACATTAAAGTCACTTCAGTTTGATAAATTTCTTCATCATCACTGTGTTATCATCATTTATGATTTTCAGGATATAAATTCCATCGGATAAATCCTTAACGTCAATGGATATGGGTGTAAAATTTATTGGCTTTAATAATATGGTTCGACCCAGTTCAGACACAACAGAAATTTCTTTGATTTTTCTTTTTGAATCAAGTTGTAAAATATCTTTTACTGGGTCTGGAAATATTTTACAATCTGATGATTTTTCCTGAATTCCTTCCCACCAAAGACCATAGGAGATATTGTCAATCATCCAGCCATCACGATTGGATTGAATCGCATCAGAATGAAAAGTAAACCTATAGATTATTGTATCAGGAGAAGGTAATAGGTTTGAGTACATATTGAAATCATACCAACTATGGCTTTTACCTGTAAAAACAATTGGGCTTCCAAATCCATTACCAACAATAAAATTCCCTACACTATCATATACAGTATACTGGGAATATGATAACAGATTATAGAAGGTTTTTCCAGTATCTATCGAAATTTCAATTTTCCCATAATCATTCAATGTATCGGAATCCATTTTATAAAAAAAGTCGAGAGTGGTTCCCATCCATCCACCAAAAATCGTAGTTCCTAAGTAGAAAACGGAATTATTATTTGTAGGATATGGATGAATGGTATCTGTGACAATGGCATTTGGGATTGAATAGGCGGATGTGAAGAACGTTTTAGTTGGTTTTCCTATTTGCCATTTATTATTCGGTACAGATGTATCAATCTTAATCCTATAAAGGTTTGTTGCATTGTCGAAGGTTATTACACCAAATTGCGAATAGCCTTGCGCAAAGAAAGTGATGAAAATTGAGAATAGGAAGAATTTTTTCATAGCACAATTTTTAATATTTGTTAAATCCTATGCAACTTAACGTACCACGCCAACTGTCTAATGTATCCCCTCTGCAACCGAATCGACTGCAATATTTTGCGTGTCTTTATCCCCAACCCTGACCATTAAAATTATAATAAAAAATGATACCAGTTGTACTTAAACCAACAATTATTTTTGTATTACACCCATAAGACCATTTCCTATATTTATCCGACCTCGACCATGCCCGAATCTGATGGCTGAATTATGGCGTTCTGAGCGTTTAGTATGGTTAGGTATTGGGAATTTCAGTTTAGCCCAATATCGTTGATGGAGTGGTTCACAATGGGCTGGTTTTCTCTCACTTCAGACCATAGACATTGTTACTGAATAACAAGTTTTGTGTTATAAATCTCCTTCCCGATATAAATTTTTATAACGTAGACTCCTTTGTATCGGTCTGATAAATCTATTACGGCAGATTTTTGTCTGCTGAATTTACAATCAGAGTAGACCAGTTCTCCGAGTAGGTTGTAAACTTCTATAGAGCTTATAATGCTTTTACTGGCTATCGTAAATTTTCCGCTGGTGGGGTTGGGATAAACAGTTATACCTGCGTTTTGCCCTGTTAGTTCATTTATTCCAAGAACCGTATGAAAATAGTAATAAGAACTATCACCACTCGCCACCTTAGTGCCAGCTCCATTCCAGTATTTAATTGAAAAACTTTGTTGAAAATTGTTGGCATCATAGGTAGAGTTGTTTTGTTGGGAATTCACCCAGGCGCTGCCGTTCCAGCTTTGGGCTAATCCACTTATCTGATTATGGTTGGCATCATATGTAAACGTAATTTTCCCTGCAATGACCCAAGCGCTGCCATTCCAGCTTTGGTATAATTCGTTTATCAGATTATTGTTGCCATCATAGGTTAAGGTGTCTTTTTCGGCATTCACCCAGGCGCTGTTCATCCAATATTGGTCTAATTCATTCGTCCGCTTATTGTTAACATCGAAAGTATAGATAGATTGATAGGAATTCACCCAAACGCTATCATTCCAGCTTTGGATTAATTTACATGTCAAGCTATCGATGGCATCATAGGCATAGATGGTTTGCCCCTGATTCACCCAAGCGCTGCCAACCCAGTATTGGTTTAAATCATTTGTCCGCTTATTGTTTACATTGTAAGTATAGCTGTATCGCCAGGTATTCACCCAAACGCTGTCATTCCAACTTTGGTCTAATTCACTTGTCTGAGTATTATGGGCATCATAGTTATAGATGATTTGATAGGTATTCACCCAAACGCTGCCATTCCAGTTTTTCTCAATGAAACTTGTCCGATTATTGTTTGCATCATATGTAAAAAAGGTTTGCGATTGATTCACCCAAGCACTGCCGTTCCACGTTTCGCTTAATGCACTTGTCAGATTATGGCGGGCATCATAAACTATATTAATGTCTTTAGCAGAATTCTTCCATCCATTACTGAGCGTATCCAAATGCCAAAAATAAGCACTATCAAATATCTGGATTAAGGAGCCCTGATAAGGCGTTTGAGGTTTGAAAGCTTGTCCCAGATTCCTTTCGGATGGTTTTCTTGCATTAAGCTCCGTCCTTCCCCGAAAATTTCCTATTGGACTTGATGTCGGCTGGTTGTTCTGTGCAAAAGCATTAATGGATAATGCAAGGATTGCAAAGAGTAATATTTTTTTCATTTTATCGGATTTTAAATTTTACTTACTCATTTGGCTTTTCGGTTCTGCACTGTCCCATTTACGCTTCCCGTGAATATGAAAGGACAAAAATGAATGGCGTGTCAACCTTTCCCTACCTCTTGCCCTGTCGAAATTATAACAAAAAATGATATCAAATGCACTTTCTTGTCGCCAGTGATAACTAAAGTGCATCGTTATTTACCGTTGATACCTTTTTGGCTCGACGCTTATCCTGACAATGAAAAAGTAAGTACATCGCTGACATTGTTAGTTTAACCCTGTATTCTGTTTTTGGTGGCTCATTTGTGGCAGGAAATTTTTTATTTTATCTGTTTTTTGTAAGACTATACGTGATCCCAACATTAAAATTCAACCATCCTATTAACGCTGGATCATTCGTTCCCTTGAGCCAGAAATTTCTATAGTTTGTTATCTCAGGGTGTAAAGAAATTGATGTCGAAATTCTTTTCAAGATAATATCTTTAAGCGCATACTCAATCAACATTCCAACCCCGATCCTGTTGTTAACTGAGTAATTCGAACTATAATTTCCGCTGCTAATATCTCCCAGACGTGTTGTAACCGTCTGTTTTACCTTTTCATTGATTATAAAGAAGCTTAATCCAATCTCAGCCCCAATAAAGAGCATAGATTTTGAACTTTTTAGAAGGTTGTATGAGTAATTTAATTTAAGGGCGATCTGTTGGTTATGTGGTTGAACATCTTTGACTATCCTTGACAGATCAGATAGAGAAGTATAGCTGTCGTGGTATGGTATGCTATTTATAAAATAGTCTATTAAAAAACCAAGCCTGCTCCTTGGGGTTAGAAAATGTTTATACCCAATTCCGCCGCCAAAGTTATTTTGGAATTTTATTGATGTGCTTACGGCATAGGTTCCTTTAAGTTCAATTTCCTGACTAAATACAAGAACGGAGAAGCATACTAAAACAATGGTTGAAATAACTACCTTCATTGATGGGATTGCTAATTTGCTGGCTGGGTGCCCTTATTATATACACCTTTGATTATCTCGACCCTTATGCAAGTATTGCGATTTCTAAAGGTAAGATATCCAATATCAGAAATCCTACTGAGTTTGCCCGTCAGGATTCAATTTGCTGGGGTGGCTCTTCCAGCATCTTGACCTGCTTGTCAATTCAGTTGAACTGATCCCCTCGAGTGTGAAAATCTTAAGGATGCACATTGGAATTGTCATTCCCGATTATCCCAATTCTGCTATCCATCCAAATGTATAAATTAAAAATTGATCCTTATAGTGCAAATATTTGACTAATAACAGCAGGTTGACCTCTGGTGGAATGTGCTATTTGTGCAGAATTTCTTTAAAATTTCGGACAACATCACTTTATTTATTTCTAATAATTCTTCAAGATTGATGCTGTCCAGTTGTCCATATGTAAATTTCAGTGATGGGCAGGTTGAACATCTTCAGGAGCAGCCTTCGCTTGATCATATAATCTCGATATTGGGGTGAGAAGTATATATGACCCCGCTTAACAAAATTTGCTGGTGTAACTGGATCATGCTGGATAGCTTTTCGGGCAATTATGATATTCGTAATGGAATGCTTAGTTCATTCAGGAAATGGTGCCATAGGTGTTGGAGCTGGTGTGGTGAAGATTCTGGACTGCAAGTTAACGGTACCGACTTTGAACGCACATGTTGCGCTGCTCGACCAGTTCAGGAAAGATGTGGTAAAGTTAAAAGCCGATGCGGAAATTGAAACGGATTACAACGAATGCAAGAAATGTCACCTTTTCTATGAACTAAAGGTACAAGCTTTAGTGCCGCAAGTCTTGGAGTTGGTGGCTTAAAGGGGTTTTATTCTAATGTATTGATAATTGTCATCTATTCCTCCCTGTTCGTTCCAAAACGCTTTAACGTGTAATGCAGGAACATATAAATAGCCGTCTGTACTCCAAAATATATCTTCTTTTTCAATTGCGGGCATCCAATTTTTAAAACTTGCACTTATTACTAATATTGTTTGTTTGTCTTTGATTACATATAATTCCACGTCACCCGCAGGTTCGTATGGATTTGCATAAATACAAATGATATGTTTTTTATCCGTTGAAATATAGGGGTATTCAGCCAAGGTTTGAGTTTCTTCGCCACTTGTTTTGTCAATGAGCTTGTAGTCCGAACTTTCATAGTAAGAGCCCTTCACAACATATTTATTTAAAAACTCAATTTGCCCGATGTAACTATACTTTTGTGCTTCAACTTCCTCATTGGGTTTGTCTATGTACAGTTTATTTTTCTTTTCACAAAAGAGTTCAATTTTTCCATTTTTCTTCCTGTTTGGTGTTGTATCTGACAGCAAGAAATTCACAGACGTGGATTTTTTCGAAAGAAACGCAATTCTGTCGATTAACTCAAATTTTAAGTAATTGGTTAAGGAATCCCCATTTACAAAATGTTCAGTTTTTCCATTTTTCGTCAATGATATAATAACGTTTAAGTCCTGTTGCGTGAGTTGAATGTTGGACAATTTACCTGTCTGGTTTTCTTGAACATAGACCTTTTCCCACCCAGTACTTTCTATTTTGTGTCCATCTTCCTCATATTCACGGGTAATTCTATCTCTGACGCCAAGCCAACCTTTGTTTATTTCAATTATATCAAGCTGTTCCCCGTAGTTATATTTTCCAAGAGTCTTTGAATTAACGTCTGGCTGTTGTTTAATATCAATTCCGTTATGGTCAATCACATAAACAGATTCAATGACTTTAACTTTGTCATAGTCTATTTGGATGCCTTTGTCTTGGCTGTTACAATCAACTGTGAAAAATATCAAAAGAAGGGTACCAAATAATGTAAGATTGATTTTCATTTGTTATTTCTTAATTTTTTGCCCGCCCTTGAATGCGGCTGTAATTATTGCGTTCAGGTATTTTGTTTTTATTGCTGTTGGCGCTGACGCTATTTTTACTTTGTCATAAGCTTTTTGAAGGTCACTTTCAGAGCTTACAGGGCTTTCAATTTCTTTCAACAATAGTTGGCTGTTTACCTGCCCTTTTGCTATGACTTGGAACAATATTGTTGGTGATTTTTCAAGCACTTTGAATAGGGTTTCATTGCTCCACTCAGAGTACTCAACATTGTTTTTACAGGAATTGTCGAAAGTACATAAAAAATCTTCAACCAGCGTGAACGTCAATCTGTCAAGGTGCTCATTTACAGCTTTAACTTTGTTAACATCACATTTTTTACATTGTATATTATTATCAGACCCTACAATTGTTAACCCCCTTAATGAAAAATCCACGGTATCTCCTGTTTTTACTTTTTCCGAAAGAATCTCCGTATTTGTGAAGTTAACCTTTTTTACACGTACTTTAAAAAATACATTCGTGGTATCGTTTATATGGTACTTAGCTTGTAAAACGCCATTAATAATCAAATCTACTTCAGGGTTGAATGTCCACTCAACATCAGGACAGTCGTATATGACAGCATTTCGCTCTCCCTCTGTTGTATCAACCTTCATCAAAATTGTTATTGAACTGCCCAGCACATATTTGTTAAAGTTAACCAAGGCTTGTTCACGCTGTTTTTTATGACATTCGATTATCGGTTCCCAGTAAGTTTTTATAGACTCAACTTGTTTGCTCAAATCTATTTCTTTGCCATTAAGTTTTCTATGAAGCGAAACCAGTATGATAGATGACATATCATCTGGATGATATACTCCAAGACTATGAAAATAACTTACAAGATTGGTATCGCTGCTACCACGTATCCAATTATTCCGTATCCACATACCAACATTAAAATGCGCATTAGATGACGCTTCTTCTTCTGATTGATTTTTAAATTTATCTTTTACGGCATTACTCCAAGTTCGTTCAAAATAATGAATAGCGTCAATTAAATTCTGCGGGTTATGCACAGGCGACTTAGACGAACAAAAGCTGAACAGAAAAATTAAGATAACTGGAAAGAATTTCATAATTGTGTTATTGAACACGCAAACGTGATAAAAACATTCATGCTATCCATGCTAAATTTGGATTGTTTTGTCATACTTGCCCTGACCTACTTTCCTATGGTCGTTTGGATTCTGTTTTATTAGCATCGTGTGCCCGTTGATTCGATGAATTATATACCCGCATTTTACGTGACCTAATTTAAATATCACAATGTTGTCTTTGAAAGTAAGATTCAGTTTGTCTTTTAGCTCAGTCGGATCGATTATACTAACCTTACCCTCCCATAATAACAGGTCATAATATCCTTTTTCGTTTTTCCGAATGACTGAATAATCGACCAGCTTAGGTATAGAATCAAAATGCGTAAAAATTTGAATTGTATCAGGAAACTTATTCAACCAACCCACACAGTATAGTTCCGAAGAAAATTCTGCCGCTATAGCGTTCTTATCCTGTCCTTGAACACCAATTGCGGTGATTGCTAATAAGATTGGTAGTATTAATATGGTTTTCATAGAAAAATTAAAAATATCAGCAAACCTTACAGTAAGTAAAAATACAGGTTTTTTGATTCCACCCAAAGGTGTATCCCTCTTGTATCTGTTTTTGCCATATACATATTTGCCTGCCGTAGTTGAAATACAGGACATTAATGTTGTGCCTTATCCGATAACTTGTCTAAATTTGCTATATAACTACTGCTTGTGTGGATTATTCCGAATCCGACACCCTCGCCAACTTCATTGACCCATTACTACAGGATTGTGGCTGGAAGCCAGAAAACATCCAATGTGAATATTACTTTACGGATGGTAGGAAAATCCTTGTGCCATAATCTGTAAAGTGTATAGAAATAAAAATGCCGCTTTTTCAGGGCGGCATCTTTAATTAAAAATGGGGAAAGTCTTACTTGACCTTTTTGGCAAGTTCTGCGCCAGCTTTGAACTTTACAACTTTTTTGGCTGCAATTTTGATTTCTTTACCCGTCTGTGGATTGCGTCCCTTGCGGGCAGCTCTTTTGGCAACGGAGAACGAACCAAAACCCACTAAGGCAACTCTTTCGCCTTTACCTAAAGCCTTTGTTGTAGCGGTTATCACTGCTCCCAGAGCTTTATGGGCTTCTACTTTGGTCATTTTTGCTTCTTTTGCTATTGCTTCGATTAATTGTGCCTTGTTCATTTTTTTAAGTTTAAGTTTATACTATTATTAAAATCCCTGCAAAGATAAGGCATTTGAAAGAGATGTCAAGTGTTTTGTTTCTAAAACCCCTTAAATTGTTGATAAATCGAGATATTTGGTAATAATTCAACTCTCAAAACGGTTAAACACCAAAGGTTTCAGGAAAGATTCTTTTAATGATGTGCGGGAAATCACTGCCATTCTTGACCTTTCGTTCACGATTGATTTTGATCTTCATCTACGAAAGATAAATTTTTTCATCTCAATCTTTTTCATTTCGCAATTGCAGATTTTATCGGTATAGAAAAATATACCGCTATTAGGATGCCAAGAACCAAGGTAAGAAAGATTATAAGGTTCACATATTCGATGTGATCTCCTTTCACGATCCAATTCCAAAGAAATCCAATCCCCTTGATGATCCCGACTATCAGATAATAAGCTAAGATGAAAACGCTACCCAGTAAAAGGATTATCAGCCAACCTATCCCAGCATTCTTGCCACCAGTGCTTCCACGGTAATATAATCCCTTAATCCCAATAGGAATAGAGTAGTTTCTCGTGCCTACGGAGCCCCATTTTGTTCTTACACTGGGCGAAACCCCCGATTTACTCAGGTTCAACCCTAATCCTTTCCCAAGATTCACCCTTCTATAGTACCTGAATCCCATATCTTACTTGAGTTTACGGATAATTAAGACTATAAATACGATGATCGCTATTGTCAAGCCTAAGGAAATTAAACGTAGAATAAGTAATCTTTTCCTTGAGATTGAATTTGGCAAAGATTGATCAGAACTGGAAATCATATCAGTCTGAGGCAAAGAAGAAAGATTGGTTGGATTTTCAAGTTCCATGACTATCCTTCTTATTTTCTTGATTGATAATTTGCGTTGCCACAATCGCCAAATCAAATAAAGCATCGGCTAATTTTTCGAGTTCCTCGTCTGTCTTATCCGAATGTTCCTTGAACTCTCGCAATTCATCAACCGTGATTCTTGCTGATTTATAAAAATCCTTTGTTTCCTCAAATGATGACTCTGAATACCGATCAAATCCTGTTTTAATTTTTTCTTTATTCTTTCTCATTTATAGGTTTTTCAATGATTTTAAAGTCATCACTATACTTTGAATAATCAACTGTTAATTCTTCTCCTATTTTTATTTCTCTCAACGAATAGAAATCGTAATTTTTATCACAAAAGACGTTGGGATTAGCTGCATCATTGTTTAGATACCATCCAACTGTTAGTTGATTAAAACTTTCTGGACATCCGTATTTTTTACCCTTTACAACACAAAAGTCGTCATAAAGTTTTTTCAATTCAGGTTCCAATTTTCCCACCTCTGATTGATCAATCCATATCATTTTTGTGTTGTCGTTTAGGAAAATATTCGTATTAACTGGAATATCTTTTAGAGCAAACACTCCAACACCATGATCGGAAACTGTTAATCTTGCAAATACATCCTGATGAGGAAGTTTATCTTCATTCAATAAGCCATGTTTAAAAAAACACTCTATTGGCTTCGTAAAGAAATTTCTTTCTGGTTCAGGTGGAAATATTTCCCCTGTCAATTCTTTGAGATAGTCAGATAGTTTTTGCTTCAGTTTATTGTTTCGAAGGGGATTAAGAATCCAAAGAAAATCATGAATCCATGGATAGTAAATAAACGGGAAGATTATAATCGTGTACCAAGAAGAAAGTTTGTACCTAATAAAAACGAGAGTTGATAATCCCACAAAAAGGGCAAGAACTCCCAAGTTATACAGCAATAATATGAATACGTATCTCTTTACATCTTTTTCATCCAGTGCTGTTGTAATCTGTTCAGAAACAAGAACAAATATTAAAAAGGATAATACCAGTGGAATCATCGGAATGTACCATGATGAACCAAAGTGGTTCTCATCCTGAATAACAAGTCCTATCAAAATACCTGATAAAGCAGCTAAAATTGAATTAACCACTAATAGTTGTGGTGCGTTTTTGATCCAAGGTTCTTTCATTTTGCACGTGAATTATTATCAAGCTCTTCCATTCTATGTTTAAAATAATCTCTCAATACCAAGGTTGAGCACGATTATTTTCTCAGAAATACAGTCAAGTTTAGCTTAATGAACTTCAACAGCTATTCTAAAAAGATTAACCCCAAGGGCAGTGGAAAGTGCCCTAAGTTTTGGGCGATTGCCAAGTTCCATATCTTGAAGTTCCTTGAATGGTTGACAATTAGATATAACCAAAACTGTTGGGACTACTTTTATATCATCTGCACTCACTCCTTTAAGGGCTTTGGCTTGCTCTCCTTTACAATCCCTAAAAAAATCTTTTACTAATTTGGCTTGGTTTATTTGTTTGAAATAGGTAAATGATTCTAATATTGCTCGCAGAAGTGTTTCTTTATTGGAAATATATTTCAGTTCTATCAAATGAATTGTTTTCGTTTTTTCATTAAAAGAAATCAGATCAATTTCCCCCACATTTTCATCTTTCAAAGTGTTCTGTAAAGGTATTTGATAATCTAAAATTATCCCAATTTCTGGAAGGTGGAGTCCAGTAATTCTTTTTGCAAAATTTTTTTCCTTCCCATATGGGATGCTTAAATCAAATGCGAATTGACAATGGGTTTCAATGCAGTATGTTCCTGTTCTTGGCACTTTAGAAATTTTGTCAAATTCCTTTATTTTTATTAATAACTCATTTGCAATTAATTCTGAATAAGGTTCTTTTGTATCAGAAGTCTTTCCTTGCCAATTAATGCAATCTGCCTGATAAAGATTGTCAATTGGCTCCAATTTTTTATAAAGCTGGTCAATTGTTTGCCTTTTTGTGTATCTCATTATTTTGGATTTAATTGTCAGCAATTTAATTAATTGTGTATTCTTTCCCATCCTCCCACACTTCAACATCGGCAAACCCAATGGTCGTGAATTCTTTTTTCATTTTCACAGGATTATCTGTATGAATGGGAACAATCTTCCTTGGATTAATAGCCTTCGCAAATTCCTTTAACTCCTCCAAGGTGGCATGACCGCTGGTGTGAATAAGAGTAAATTTGACCTTTTTCTGATCCTTCAACTTGTTTATTAAATCCGTACAAAAAGTTTTGTGTTCTTCTTTCAAATATCCCTTCCACTGGGAATATATCAGATTTATCTCACCCTTAGATGAGATTTTATCGATCAACTTTTCATTTGGACATCTTAAGAAATACACGAACTTCTCAGGCTTAATAAAAATTCCACCATGGACAGATTTCGCATTCACTTTTGTAACAAAATCCTGAAATTCCTCTTCGGTCACCTTATCCATTTGTGATTTGGGATTGTAAACCAAAACCCTGAAAGCATCGATTGTGGGAAGTCGGTCAGACATTTTACTGACCATCTCCAGAACAAATGCCATGTACACATCTATAATGAGCATTTTGTTCGCTTTGAGGCATGCCGTGAAGACTGAGCAAAATCTATCAATGTTCTGTGCTGCACTTACCACCAAGGTCATGTTCTGTTGATTCATGACGATTTCCGTGATAGCTTTCTCAACTTCTGCCTCATTTTCGTATTCTTGTTTGCTTCGTTCAATCATGGTACCTTCAATCAGCAGCAGATCAATATTCTTAGGCGGGTTGCTGATCATCCTGTCATATAAAAATCCTTTTCTTCCTGTGGATCGGAAATCACCTGAATAAAACACCTTCTTGCCATCACATTGGATCAGGAATGCAAACGCTTCTGGTGAGGAGTGATCCACGAGATAGGAGTAAACAGTGAAGGTTTCAAGTATGGTTACTTCCACCCATGGTGTTAACCTTTTAAAATTGCACCTCGGTGGATCAACTCCCAGAAAACGTTTTGTGGCTTTGATCAAGTCTTCTGAAACCTGACCAATAAATACTGGCACCTCCGATCCAATGGATTCCATAAGCCCATAGTGATCCTGATGGGGATGGGAGATCAGAAGTGCGTCAACCTTATTGTTTCTGTAAGATGTGTCAGGATTTTTGGTATCTAATGGTGCTCCGAGATCGATCCATAGGATTTTTCCATTATCAGCGGTGAGTTCAACACAGGTGCCGCCAATTTCCTGAGTTCCTCGGTAGATTTTAATTTTCATTTACAATCTCCTCAAACCAGTATATCAATTTCACATAATAATTTCTGATCAAGATAATCAAGGAATTCCCGAATGAATAATGGATAGTCTTTTTGGGTAAATACTTAAAAATCCTGAAAACAATAAAGAACTTAAAGAATTAATTGATTTTATATTCAAATGATTCTGGAATAATAAAATGCTTGAATTCATTATTAAAAAAATCATCAGTCATTCCAGCAATAAAATCTATGACAATTCTTTCAGGGGGATTGTCTTTCAAATACGACTGATCCATTGATTTCAAATATTCTTGAGTTATAATTGTTTCTCCTTTCATATTAACAACATCATTCAGATAAATTTTAAATAAGATTTCAAACATTGAACTAATCTTTTCATTTTGAGTTGATATTTTAGGATTGTTATAAATTTTTTCTATATTAAAATGATAAAACAACATAAGAGCTTTATAGATATTTTCAGAAAATGTTAAAGACTCTTGATGAATACTGTTTTCGACTAAATCCAAAACCAAGGTGTTAATAATTTTACTGTTCGAAGAACCTAATTCTGACTTACATTCTTCAGGAATTTCTTCGGCTGTTATTAAACCAAGTAGTTGAGCATCCTCAAAATCTCTTCCCAGATATGCAATAACGTCAGATATTCTCATGACACAGCCTTCCAATGTCATTGGGAAAATTTGTTTACTGTAATCTTTTGTCTTCCAACAATTATCATACTCCGTTTGAAAGTTGGATTTCGTTTTATTATAATTAGGTTGATAATTTTTTGATATTAATTCACCATTATGACATAATATACCATCTAAAACCTGAACAGTTATATTCAATCCCCTCCCTTTATTCTCAAGGTATTTAAGTGCTCTAACACTCTGAGCATTATGACAAAAGTACCCTAACCCATTATTTTGTGATAGTTCGTTTATTTTGCTTTCACCAAAGTGACCATATGGTACATGACCAAGATCATGACCTAAAGAGATTGCTTCTATTAAATCTTCATTTAGCCGTAAGAATCTTCCTATCACTCTCGCAATTTTGGATACTAATTGAACATGTAAAACACGATGAGTTATATGATCATTTTCAAAAAGATAAAATACTTGAGTTTTATCAATATATCTTGAGTATACTTTTGAATGAATAATTTTATCTGTATCATGAAAAAATGGAGTCCTAATGTTTTCATGATCAGACACGTCTTCTTCCTCAAATCTGCATCCCCGATAGCTAAAGCACGCAAACTTGCTTAAGGTATTTTTTTCCCTGTACAAATTATTTAGAAGAATTTCGCTGGTTATTTGAGGTGGCAGGTTTTTTTTCATATAGAATTGTCTAAAAATTAATCTTCTTTCAGAATTCCATGTGACCAGTAATTTCGTTGAAAGTGTTCAATTTTTCATAAAGATTCCTGATTAAGTACCTTTCTTGAGGAAATTCCGAATTACTGGTCATTACTCTTTTTGGAAAGAAACAGGATAGCAACGGAGCCAGTGTTTTTGAGTTATAAACTCCGTCCAGTAATCTTCAAATGATCTATAATCAACTTCCTCTTGTCGCCATATTTCATTGTCGTTTTCATCGAAATCCATAGAAGAATATCGCTTAACTGTCTGTTTTTTACCATTTTTAGTAATCCTGTCGAATCTCTATTTTGGGAAAGCATCTCTAATTTTTTTAAATTCTTCAAAGTCAGCTTTTAATTCGGTTATCGTAGGATCGTTATGAATTTCAATTGGATTACTGTGTCCTTTAATGTAACCACAACAACGTTCAAAGATTTCGTTCAATTTATCTTTATGAGTATTGACCAAATTTCCATCAACTTTTACAAATTGGGTCAATGCTACATTCTTTTGATATCGTTTAACTGTGCCTTGAAAAATTTCGTGTTCAACACAAAGTTCGATAGCAGAGCGTAAATATCCATAACCATCTTCTGCAATTTCTGCTTCAGGTCTGCCTTTTGGAGTATTATTGATTATTAAATTTATTTTTGAAATATAACTATTAACTTTATTTATCTCTTCTTCTGCTTCAGTGATAAAGCCTGTTTCATCAAATTCATTTTTTGAATTGTAGAATTTGTAAACGAGGTCTTTGTAACTTGGTTGTTTACTGAAATAGAGAAAACAGTTAAACAGTAAAACACTATGAGTGAATACAACTACTTGTCTTTCATTTGATAGTTTGATCAAGCGTCTCGCTACATCATCAATTATGTTATGATCTAAACTGTTAACTGGATCGTCAAAAATTACAGGTGCTATTATATTGTCAAGTTGTAATTCTGTTAAGAACTCTGAAAATGCGATTGCCTTTTGTTCACCTTCGCTTAAAATATCTGTAAGAGTATGGAAGTTTATTCTGTGAGAAACTTTTGAACTACCTCGGTCTGTTCCAAAGCTCAAATCAATTTTGATGTCGTCTTTTCTCAATGCCTTTAATTCGTCTTTGAAAAGTTTATCAAAATTCTGTCCAACTAACTGTTCTCTTGCTTCTGTAGTTTTTCTGCTGATAGAATACGTATTGAAATTACCAGCGTTGGCATTTAACGTTGAGACAATTTTATAATTTGCAATTGCAGTTTTAACCTCATCAACTTTTGAAGAAAGTAGTTTTCTATCTTTTAGTTCAGCAATTTTATTTTTCAATTCTGTTTCTTTTAATGCAAGGTTGGATAATAAACTATTTTTTTGAGTGAGGATTAAATTTATTGCTTCTTTTTTGTCAATGAAAAACTGAATATATTTCTGATAGTCAAAATTGAATTTTGAGCCATCATCTATCTTTTCGGCTGTATAAGATTTTATAAGCTGTCCTAAATTTTGATTGTATTCAGTTATTTCAGATGGTTGAATTGGTTTTTGGTTTTCATCAATTCCGAAAGTGGATTGATGAAGAATAAGGGCATAATCAATCTGAGAAACTTGATTAATGAGATTTAATTTCTGCTGTTTTAATAGCAATAAATTCTCTTGTGTTTTGTCGTTAAGAAGTGTTCGGTAACTTGCTAATAGTTCTTTGGCTGAATCTTCAAGTGGTTGCAAACAATATATACAAGTATCGTCTTCAGCAGGATATTCTGGCTTATTGATAATTTTTATATAGTTCTCAGCAGCTTTAATGAATGATTGAAACTGTTCTGTTTCGTAAAACTGTATTCCATTTGTTTCAGCGATTTCTTTAATTCCTTTTTGAGTTTTACTTTCTAAATCAGCAATTTGTATGTTAAAATCAATCAGAGTTTGCCAGTTCGCTGCTGGAAAATTTGTTTGAGCTATCTGAATTTTAGAAATAATAACTTTTAATTCATCTACAAAAGCCCCCAAATTTTGAATTTCAGTTTGAAGGAGTTTCTTATTTAAGTTTGATAATTCTACTTCCTTATCTTTCAATTCTTGTTCTTGAGCAGTTATGAAAGTTGAAAGTTCAGTTAATCGTTGTTCTTCTGAAGTTGCGGAAAGTCCTGATATAAAAATTTGTTGTGGTGTCCCTATGTTCAATGTATCCACCCAAAATAGTGTTGTTGGATGCAACACAATTTTTGAATTGAGTAATTTTGTAAGTTCATTGAGTTCAGATGAAACAAGATTGAATAAATGAAAGCCAATCGGTGAAACGATTAATTGTCTGTCTGAAAGCGAAATTTGAACACAAGTACTGTTGAATACAGACATGTTCTCTAATTCAGAATTATTATTTGTCCCGTTCCAGTTGAAAGTTTCGTTAACTCCGTTTGCCTTAAATTTTACTGTGGCGGTTTTTGGTTGTGGTGTTCCGAAAATATTTGGAAGAATGTTAATGTTGGTGTCGTAACTAAAACCAAGTGTTTTGAATACTCTGCTATAACCAGTTTTACCCGTCCCGTTCTCACCAAAAATTACAGTCAAGTTTTTACTGAAAATTATAGTTTGATTTTTTGAAAGTCGGTTCACTCCAGTTATGTCTGAAAGAGATACCAACTCAATTTGCTTACTTGTTGGTGTATAAGTGGGTTTTAAGATGGTCAATGCAGGTAAGCCAGAATGTTGGTTTATTGATTGCAAGAAATAATTGAACACAGATTGTCTTTCTGCTGATGACAAATCATTTTCGGTGCTTACAATGTTAATGATAAGAAGTTTGCTCCAGTCACCATGGGATTCAGCCCATTCCCATAAAAAATCTATTATTTCCTTTTTGCTGGTCGTTGTTGATGTCATTGTTAAATATGAATTATGAATAGTTTTGACGTTTTAATAAGGTTACTGATAACGAGTTTATTACCACAGCAAAATAGCTGTCAATGTGCTGGCTTCTCTCAATTTCTTCTATATGCAATTACATTTTATTCTTCCCCCTCCAACAAATTATCCCCAGTTCCAATCTGTTTCAATTCTGGAATCGAAGTGCCAGCAATACCTTTCACGGAGCCGATGAAATGGTTAGTGTTCAAAAGTACTTTCTCCAATTGTTTCTCCCGTTCCTTCCAAATACGCTCCATGGCTCGTTTTTCTTTGTGGTAGCTTACTTGAAGACTTGTGAATCCCTCAATAATAGCACCAACCTGTAATTTAAATTCGTTGCTGGTCAGGTAGTCATAGAGCATTTGCATTTTTTCACCCTTGTTGGTTTGGGATGAAAAGGCTTCACTTACCCGCAAAAGGCTGTCTCGCAAAACAATTGCCAATCCCTTGAAATCATTAAATGAACAGACCCAGACCCCATTGATCTGTCCGATATGGTCTATTTCTTCAGGGAGGGCTTCTGAAACAATGACCAGCAGATCAGCTTTAACCAAAGCAGCATCGGCTTTCAACTTGGTGATCCAGTCATGGCTGAATGATTTTGTTCGTTTGCTCTCATAGGCGATCTTACCACAATCAACCCCAAAACGGTTCCTGATGGTATGGATCACATCAGCACCCCTGATACCTTTTCCAACCTCTTCGATCAGATCGAATTGGAACATTGATCGCAGGACTTCTTCGAGTACCAATTCCTGAACCTCACCCTGAAGTTGCATTGAACCCTGATCAGCTTTGCGCTTCATCACTTCCATCTGCTCTTTCATGGAGTTGATGACTTCGTCTTTTTCTTTCAGCTTTAATTCTACCCTGTCCCCCTCTCTTTGGCGGATCGTATTAGTCTCCTCTTTCAACCTGTCGGTCATCTTTTGTTCGTATTCAAGTTCAAGGTCTTGTTTTTGGGTTTCGAGTTTTTGTTTTAACTGTTCGTTCTCAATTTTAGCTTTCTTCAGGTAGGATAACTTCTTCTGGGTTTCAGTGTTGGCATCGGTCAAGGATTTTATCTGATCCTCATACTCTTGAGCCAATTGTGCTTTGATTTCTTTTGATTTCTTCAAAGTCTCAGCCTTTAGCTTCTCGGCAACCTGAATGTCAATATCCGACTGGAGCTTCTTCAGATCAGCCTCTTTCTGAGTGAGTTTGGTTTCTTTTGCCTTATATTCTTCTTGAATCTCCGTGATCTTTTCATTGAGTTCAGCACGATATTTCTCTTCGATCTGCTTAGAGATCACATCTTCGACTGCGAATTCATTCCCACATTTGGGGCAAGTTATTTTTGTGGTTTGGGGCATAAGATTGTTTTTTTCAAATCTTTATTTACACAAAAAGGTTTAATAGTCTTTAAAATTCCGAACAGCTTCCAAATCAAACATTTCAAATTTTCTTTTTGTTATACATCTCAATAATTGGGTAGCCCATGCCACTCCGCCCAAATCCCAACTCGTTAAGATTATACTTTTACATTTTTCAATTGCTTTCCGTTTTCCTAATTCAGTCGTGTCCCGTTTCATCTCTAATAAACCGTAATCACCGTCATTTTGGCATTTCACTTCTGTCCAAGTCAATTCATATTCCTTTGCTTTTTCCTTGATTATTTTTTCCGCATACGCTTTTAATGACAAAATTTTTGAATTTCTTTTTATGCTATCAAGTATATCAAGTCCTATTCTATTACCTTGATTAAATTTATAAATTGCATAACTAAAGTCTTGAATCTGTTCAGTTTGATTACCTACAATTTCTTTCAGTCTGCTATCAATCTCATTTTCTGCTGCATCATTGATAAGTTTTTGAATATTTTTATCTTTAAATGCCTCTTCTATTTTCCTTTCTGCTGATGAAAGGGCTAATACTTTAGCATCATCTCTAATATAGATAATACTTTTATCAACTTGCTCCTTTAATTCTTTAATTGCAGCATTGGATTCCTCTTTATTTTCCTTAATCGCTGCATTTGAAGTTTTTACTAATTCGTTTATTTGATTCTTTGATTCGTTAATATTTTCTTTTAATTCTTTCTTAAAATCAGAAAAACTATTATAGGTCATAAAAACAGCTATTGAAACTAATATAAGTATAAATGTTCCAACAATACTGAGTCCCCATTTCAAAAATGAAATTAAACTTTCATAATGAATTTGTTCTTCACTTTTCATTTTATTTCTTTTTTCAGTTATACCAAATCATATAAATTTCAACAATCAAATTACATTCTCATCCCCCTCATCCTCTCATCCAATTCCTTCCAATTCCTCAAGTATTTTCCAACTTCTGCCCAGAATGCCTTAGAGTGATCGTTATACTTAACATGACAGAGTTCATGGACGATCAGGTAGTCAATCAGAGAAAATGGCAATTTTATAGCCTCAGTATTGATGACAATATTGTTTCGGGGAGTGCAGCTTCCCCAACGTTTGGTCTGTTTTCGAATGTGTAGCAATCCATATACTGTGCCCATCTTCTTTGACCATTGTTCCACTCTTGGGGCGATCTTTTCGGCTGCTTTCTCTCGGAAGAACTCATCCAAAGTGTGATGAATATCAATCTGAGTATTCTTACCAGAGGTTGTGATCTTGAATCTGGAATGATTGAACTCGATCTTTGTTTCCGAAATGCTGTCATTGTAATAAACCTCAGTGTAATATTTCTTTCCGAGATACAGGATTCTGGAACCTGTCACGATATCACCTTCCTTCACGGATTCAACCAGACTTAGCTTATCCAGAATCCATCTGGCTTTTTTAAGAATGTATTTGTTCGCCTGAGTTTCTGAGATGGGGGCTCCCTTTAGGATCACACCATGGTTCTTCTCTACAACAATATAATGCGATTTAAGCCCGTTTCGCTGCTGAATTGAGTATTCAATTGTCCGATCACCGTATCGCACCTCAGGCATGACTATTTTTATCTATTAGTTCAACCAGTTCCTTTGCCTTTTGACGGGCGACACTTCGCTCCATTTTCTGCACCAAGACCTTTATGATCTTATTTTCCATCTCTTTGCGCACCGTTCCTTTATCTTCCCAGCCCACAATGCTCATTTCTCCTTCGATGGCTTCATAGATTTTTCGTGTTGCATCCTCAGCCTTATCATTAAAGATGGTTTTCATAGTATTATAAACCACGAGCTGATCTTCAGTTTCAAACCCTTTCTCTTTCCCCTCTTTGTTCTCATTGATGATGATATCCTGTATCTCAGAAAATGCTTCCAGCAACTTAAGCTGCGTGATCTGATCTGCTTCCCGTTCTTTAATGAGTTCCTCCAAACGTTGGGCGAGGGGTTTGAAGAAATCAGGATTCCGATCCAGCCCGACCTTGATGATGTGCTTGAGGTTGTTGCGCATCTTGAGTTCCTTGGTGGCTGGGGATGCATTCAGAATATCTTCCCGAAACTTATCCTTATCAATGATCGAAATGGGTTCCTGAAGCAGATTTTCAACGCCTGTGGCTTTCAAATGCTGGTCAACCATTTTTTGGAGCTTCAGACTTTCATCCCTTGTAATCTTCAGTTCTTCATCATCGGGATAGGCATTCCTTGCCCTGATCTTGATCTCATTGAACAATTTGAAATCGGATTCATATTTTCTGGCAGCCACATTGGGCAGGATAATACCAATGGATTTATTGAAATTCCTGAGCAGTTCCTTGAATTCATCCCTGAGGTTGTTGGGCTCAATGTATCTGATGGCTTCATCTATGAACTGATTTCTTTCATAGTTACGATCCTTGCCTATGGGTTTAAAGAAATTGACCAGTTTATTATGGTTCATCTCCAACCGTGGCAGTTCTTCTGAGAGGTTCTTCATGATGTTCGATGCCTTCAGATCACCAGAGAAAATTTCTAATGCCTGTATCAGAAATGCAGTGATACCAAAATAATCAACAATGAACCCTGCTTTCTTGCCTTCTCTGGTGCGGTTAACACGTGCAATGGCTTGAAGGAGGCTGTGCTCTCTCAATGGTTTATCAAGATACAAGCATGAGGCAATGGGTACATCATATCCTGTTAAAAGCATATCAGAAACGATCAGGATCGCTGTGTTATCGTACCTGCGTTTTCCTGATAATTCTTTGTCAGCTTCATTCCCAAAGGGTAATTTGAAATTCTCGATTGTATCTTTGATCAATTCGTTAGGAGTAACAAGAAGTAGCTTTTTGTTTTCGTGTGTTTTGTTGTAATCTATAATCTCATAGACTTCTCTCGCTATAAAATCTGATTTTGGGGAACCCAGACTGATCACTACTTTGGTGTTCAGGGTATGTAATCTTTGATTTTTTAGGCGTTCAAATGTCTCTTTATATTTCATTGCCATCGGTCTTCCGTCACAAACGATCATTGCTTTATGACCATCAGGAAGGATTTTATTGGTATAATGGTCGATGATGTGACGGGTGATGGCTTCTATTCTCTCGGTTGAAAGTTGGTACTTGTTCAGAGCTTCATCCTTAAGTTTATCCTGTTTCTCCTCAGAAAGGTTCCCGAATTCAGCTTCAAATTGTTTATCCAGCTCTTCTTTTTTAACGTCCAGTCTGGCAATACCCTCATCATAGAACAACTCGACAGTCGCACCATCCGTAACAGATTCCTTAATGGTATAAACATCAATGTAAGAACCACCGTAGAATTCACCCAAAGTTGATTTCTCTTCTTTGGAGATCGGGGTGCCTGTGAATGCCAGAAACTTTGCTTTGGGTAAGACGGTTCTCATGAAGGCAGCCAGAAACCCATAGTGACTTCGATGCGCTTCATCAACCATCACATATAGATTTTCCTTACTGGACAGTTCTTCCAGATGTATTTCTTCCCGTTTGATCTCAATCCATTTCCCGTTTTCCAGAACCTTAGTAATTTTGGTTAGGGTTCCATCTTTGATGGTTTTCTCAATGAGCTGATTTCGGGTTTCTTCCTGTTCCGTCAGGTCTGTGGTTTCGGTGGTTTCTTTGTCTTGTTCCTGAAATTTCTGTAAAGTTGTTGTAATAATTCCACCGTAGTCATTCTTGAGCAGTTTTTCCAAATGAACCACCGAAGATGCCCGATTAACATTCTTGAACCCACAATTGATAAATGTGTTGGTGATCTGTGTATCGAGATCAATTCTGTCGGTCATGATGATGACAGTTGGATTTTTAAATCCAAACTCTTCTGCCTGAAGTTTGCGGGTGATATAAGCCATGGTCAGGCTCTTTCCACTGCCCTGAGTATGCCAGATAACCCCACCCTGATTCTGTTCCTGAAACTTTTTGATGGCTTTGTTGGTTGCCCTGATCTGGGGATAGCGTGGAAGTTTCTTGATGATCCTACCTTCATCTAATTCAAAGATCACAAAATGACGGATGAGATCAAGAAGGTTCTCTTTTTTGAAAAGATTGTAGATAAGAATATCCTGTGCGGTGGGTGTTTCTCCTAAGAGTGCCTCCACATCATCGGTATCTTTGGTTCGGTAAAATGAATAATGGGGTTTCCCTGCGCCAATGGCTCCGTACCTTCCCCCAACCTTGAAGATACCTACACAAATCTGGTTGTACCAGAGCAGCTTTTCAGAGTTTTGCTGGTAATATTTGAGGTCTTCGTATGATTTCTCAAAAGCACTCAGTGAATCGGGGGATTTACATTCGATGATGGCAATAGGTAAACCATTTAAGAAAACCGTGAGATCAGGAATGGAATTCATCAACCTTCCGTGGAACTTCATCTGGTTGACAACCAGAAAATCATTATTTTCAGGATTTTTGTAATCAATGAAAGAAACGGATTTATATTCCTCTTTGCCGTTAATAACCTGTTTAACTGGGAAAATGGCTCCCCTGATCAGTTCCCAAGCCTTTTGGTTGGATTCCATCAGAGATGCTGAGTAGATGTTTGTCAATTCATTGAAAGCCTTCTGGATATTGTTATCGCTGATTTCCCAATCGCTGGTTGTGTTGATCCGTTTGATGGCTTTAAGCAGTCTATCTTTCAGGATCACCTCAGAGATATCATTCCGTTCATCAGTAAGTTCGCCATCATAATACTCATATTTGAGCTTTTTGAAAAGCTCAATAGCGGGGAGTTCGGAGTGGATGTATTCTGGTGAGTTATACATGAGGAACTGCTATTAATTCACGATGTCTTAACAGAAATTGAATTAAAGACGAATCATATTGATGCCAGCCATGTGCCTTTGCGATCTGTTGTGCAAACCGTTGGTTGGTCATAAAAGTTATAATTGTATTGATATTCAATATCCCCCATGAACGATCATTCTCCATGTAATGATTATCATTTCGTTTACAGATAAACCTATATACCGCTATGTTTGCATCAAAATAGATGAGACCCCTTGGATCATTAATATCTCTATTTGGGTTCAAGTTAAGTGGTAAAGGAATCCCTTCCGCTTGTCCTACAGGGTGATTATATGGAATACCTAATCTATCTACCTGTGCATAGATATTCTCATTATCAACAGCATCCATTGGTGGAATTCCTGCTTTTACTTCACATATAATGCCAATGTTTTTCCCTATATTAGGATTAATTACAGCCTCACGAAGAAAATTGCAATAGTCAATAGGTGTGCGTAACCCCACAAGTTCCCTCACCCCATTAGGTTTAATTGCAATAATATCTGTATCTGAATACCCTTCTCCATTTATTCTTTCTTCAGGATGAGTTACATAATTATTTAATGGAAAGAAACCATTGAATCTGAAGTACCAATAAGCTAATTCTTCTGCATAATTTTTCATTTGCTCTGTAATTTAAGAAGATACACGAATTTTTCCTGTCAATAATTGTTGCATCAGTCCCTGTTTTAGCTTATCGTATTCGTTTTTTTTATCCTGTAGGATTATAAGTTTTTGATCAACAGTACAGAGTATTTCAGAAATTTCATGTTGTTCAGAATATGGAGGGAGCGAAACTTTTAAATTTTCAACGTCTGTGGAATTTATTGCAGGATAATTTGACCCTACCAATAATTTTTGAATTTGGCATTGCATTGATTCACTATAAAGAGATTGGTAAATGAATTGTCCCAATATTTTTTGACGTGGAGTAATTACTGCAAATCCCGTAGAACAAACAATGTCAGTTGTGTCGAAATCAGCTATCGAATAGCCGAGCAAGTTTGGTCTCACAGTAGCCATAAGGACATCACCATTCTTAAGAATTCGCCTTGCTCTTGATGGTGCATTCTTAAATTGAATGGTTTCGCTGGGGAAGTCAATCTTCCCCACCTTGACGGATGTTAAATCTATGTACTGAAATGAATATTCAGGATCGGTATCGTTTGAAAGTGATTCGTCATTTATAATTGCTATATCTGACAATCTGTGTATCTCCCAACTCTCAGGAATTTCCCCCAGCAGTGAATTTTTGAACTTTGTATGCCCGATGCCTCTTGTAAGCAATCTTTGCATCAAACCAATTTTAAGTTGCTGGGTTTGGGTTATTCTTTCACTGATAGCATCGATCTTATCGTCAATGGTGGAGAGGATAGAGGCTATCTTAGATTGCTCTTCTATTGAATTTGGTAAAGCAATCCAAATTTTATCCATGTCTTGTTTACCAAAATTTGCTTGTGCTGACTGATTGGCAAATTTGTTAAGCTGATCAAGAACAATATTAGAAGTAAGCAAATATTTGATGTATCTTTTAACCAGCCTATGGTGAGATTTAGATTCAAATTTGCCTACACGATAATTTTGTACAACTTCATATGGTAAGTTTGTTACTTCTATCACTCTACCAATATTCCCTGTTAAAGACATCAAGATATCACCATCCTTAATTTCGTATTGTTTAAAGTCATTGAATCTATTGGGATCAATGTACGTCAATTCACTTAAATCAAGTTTCGATCCAATAACATTTCCTATTTTTATTACAGGAATACCTTTTTCAACAAAATCATCTGAGCGAAATTGATAACCGTGAATGAGTTCAACTTCTGAACCAAGTTTTGCAACATCCCAATTTTCAGGAATCATTCCAATCGGTGTATCCTTGTATCCTTCCCTCATAACCCAAGCTCCTTAAGATACTGGTTCAACTTTTCATCAATAGATTTCTCTTTGTCTTCAAGCTGAGCAATAGATTCCAGAACAACTTTCAAATCAATCTCTTCTTCAGCTTCATTTGCGTCAATATACCGTGAGATATTCAGGTTGTAATCATTTTCTTTGATCTCAGCCATTCCCACAACCCGCATGAACTTGTTGATATCCACCTCACCATCATATGCATCAACAACCTTGGCGATATCTTTTTCCTCAAGCTGATTCTGCACCTTCCCCTCTTTGTATTCGCTGGATGCATCAATAACGATCACCTTGTTTTTGAGTCTTTCAGGTTTCGATTTGTTAATAATCCAAACTGAAGCTGGTATACCAGTGTTATAAAAAAGGGCAGAAGGCAATCCAACGATCCCCTCGATAATATCCTTTTCAAGCAATTTCTCTCGTATAGCTCCTTCAGTTCCACCACGAAACAGGGTACCGTGCGGCAGCACAATCCCCATTTTACCATCTTCCTTTAAAACGGCAACCATATGCTGGAGAAAAGCAAGATCACCATAGCTACGGGGCGGAATACCAAATTGAAAACGTCCGAATTTATCTACCACAACCTTGTTATAGTTCGGTGTAATCTCCTTCTCCTTACCATCTTTATCGAGCTTTTTCTCTAAATTGGTTTCGGCTGAAGTCCACCATTTATCTTGTGAAAATGGAGGATTTGCGATCACACGATCAAACAGCATCAGGTTGTTCTTCTCATCTTTGTGCTTGGGATCAGTCAGCGTATCCCCCTTTCTAATATCCGCATCCATGAAGTTGTGCAGGATCATGTTGATCTTGCATATCGCCCATGTGCCAAGGTTCTTTTCCTGTCCGAACAGAGAGACGTTGATATTATTCCCGATCTTACCATTTGGTTGTTCGGCAATGTACTTGGCTGATTCGATCAACATACCTCCTGAGCCAGAGGTTGGGTCAAAGACCAGATTCTTCGGCTGAGGTTTGATAAGTCTGACAATCAATCTTACAACCCCTTTTGGTGTATAAAATTCTCCACCTTTCTTCCCTGCATCGTCAGCAAACATCTTGATCAGGTATTCATATGCATCGCCCAAAACATCAGGAGTGTAGAGTTCTGAATTTCGAAGGGAATACTGGTTGAAGTGCCTTAAAAGCCGCTGAAGGACTGCATCAGAGAGTTTCTCCTTATCTCCAAATTTGATGGCTGTCATAACACCCTCCAATTGGGTATTGTCTCGTTCAATAGCAGCAAAGGCTATATCGAGAGCTTCCCCAATGTTCTCGGTTTTAGCGGTGAGAACTGTCCAACGAGCTTCTTCAGGGATGCGAAAATAAGGTTCCTCTTCAGCGTCTTTCTTGTTGAGATTTTCCCTCTTCATGATGTTTTCGACCTCTTCTTCGTAAACATCATTGGCTCTCTTGAGAAAAAGCAATCCGAAGATGTAGTTTTTAAAGTCGGAGGAGTCAATGCTACCCCGAAGTATGTTAGCGGAGTCCCAGAGCCATGTTTCGAGAGTTGAGAGGGAGAGGATGGTCATATCGGTTTTTGAAATAATTATTGATATTTAACTTATTTTGTTTTTGGATTCCTTATCAAGGCATGCTATTATAAATCATTGGCTTTCATCTGAAGAAATACCATCAACTTCAATGTCTGGAGAATTAAAATTTTTCCTGTTTCTTTCATTTACAAGTGATGTAAACCCGAATAAATCAAAGAGTTTATCCTCATAAAATTCCAATTTACAAAAACGACATTTGAACATCTTAATCCTTTCACCAATAACAATTAAAATATTTGATTGGATATCATTCTCTGTTATTGGTTCTAAATAAATCACACCAGTATTTCCACAACATGGACATTCTGTGGCAATTTTATCGGCATGGCTTAATACATTTTTGGTTTCCTTTTCTTTATCAATTATAAAACCTGGAGTTCCCCTGAGCATTTTCCATTTTTCTTGATGAATCTCAAAAAGCAACTTAATTTTCTCTTTCAAATCCGCTTGTAGTGTACTTGAAATAGTTGCTAAAGACATGTGACGTCCATTAAAAAAATGTCTTTGAGGAATTTTTAATTCGAGTGAATATGATTTAATAATCGGATAAAAATCACGCAAAATAAGAGTTTTAGCATCTGTAAAATCGATAAATCCCAAATCACAATGTGCTAAAATATCTCGAAGATTCTCTAATTTAAATAATATGCTACGGTTATTGATGGTTGTTTGTGAAATACATAGTGCTCGTAAAAGACTATTTTTAAAGGTAATGACATCGCTATTCGGTTTAGAAGCTAAAACATCTTCTTTTAGAAGAATTTTATCATTATAAACCGTTTGTAAAGTGTGCTCAAATTTCGGTTCAGTAAACACATAAATTGGGTTTAATTCGAATAGAATTCCTTTTAATATTCTTTCCATTCCTAAAGCGAAATTCAATGCAACCTGAACGATTTCTTCGTTTTTAATGTTTTTATATATGCTTACTGAAGCAGCACGTATGAAAACTCCAGCGTCATTTAAGAAATAATTCATATGATATGAGATAAAACGAATTATTGAGAAATTAAATTCTATCACTACTGTCCGGTTATTACTCAAACAAAATCAATTGGTTAGAAAATTCTTGAGTTAACTTATTCAAATCTGTTCTATCAAATAGTTGATTTATAGGCGTTTTCTCAAAAATTCCAAATGCAAAAACTTGTGACATTGTTTGTAAGCTTATTTTTAGATTTAATTTCGCTTTTATTATGGCAAGAAGGAGATATACACAAACTGCTATCCATATCTGCAAATACACGGCATTCCTGCTTGTCCCGTAAAATATTTTTATTCGTAAATTCTGTTTTATCCATTTAAAAAATAATTCTATTTTCCATCGTTCTTTGTAAAGTTGTGTAATAATTATCGCCTTAGCTCTGAAGCTGTTTGTAAGGAATATCAAGGTCTTTGACGTTTCTTTATCCTGAAATTTAATTCTACGCAAAGTATCCGGGTAGTCTTTGGAAGGGTAATAGCCGAGTAAACGAATGGTCTGATCACATATCAAGCCCTTGTTCTTATTGACTTTTCGTGAACTCAGCCGCTCAAAATCCATTCCTTGTTTTGCTCTGGTTACAAAAAAGGCCCCATCCTTGTGAATCCGGAATAACCTTTTGTAGGAGACATAGCCACGATCCATGATATAAAAAGCACCCGGCTCATATTCCAGCTCATCCAGCACATTGACATCATGACAGAGGCCGTTAGTGAGTTTGATGAAGGTTGGAATCGACCCTCTCAGATCAATTAGCGTATGCGCTTTGACCGCACCTTTGTGTTTCCGGAACTTCGCCCATGGAAAAAGACTTAGGCACAATTCAATGCTGGTACTATCGAGCGCATAGGCCATGTTATCGATGTCAACGTTGAAGTTGTTATCTGTCTTATACAGCGCACGTGCCTCAGGAATCAGAACTTGGGCAAAGTCAGCAAAGATCCGCCAGTCCCTGTTTTCATTTGCGTCAGCTAAGGTGGACCTTTTAATCTGACTGCGAAAGCCAGCATGGTAGAGTTTTTCAGGAATGGCATTCAGACAAGCTTCAATGTCACGCAGGCTTTCTTTGTTGGTCATCTGTGCAAACATCATCACCATCATTTGCTGGCGACAATTAAAGTGCTGAACCTTGTAGTTGCCATTGTATCGTTGAACGCATTTATCAAATTCGTACCAAGGTAGAAATGTCATCAGCTGGGCAAAAACTGTTTTACCGGAATTCATCAGACCTCCTTTTCAACAAAGATCGGATGAATTTCAAATCAAAAAATCAAAGAACGATATTTTATATATTGTATATTAATTAGTTACAGCGTTTTCAAAAATCAACAACCGGACAGTAGTGAAATTCTATATAGAATGTAAAATATCTTCAGGTTCATTCTCCTTCATGCCCTGTTCAATCTCATCATAATATTTATCAATAAAAACATACGATGTAACATCAGGAATAATCTCTCGAAGAGTTAATTTTCCTTCGAAGTAAAGACGAAAAAGCGGTTTATTAATAGGGAAGTATGTATACGTGTTATGCTTCCTGTTTTTTACCTTGAGAAATGGTGTACCATTAATCGTTTCTACACTTATTAATGTTCCTTCTGCGTTAAGAATATCCATAGAATTCAATTTATGTTGTTTATGTACTGAAGAAATATTAAACACTGGTTAATAATTAGTCGTAATTTTATAATTCATTCTCTTTATCAAACTCTCTGATATACTTCGCCAACCCCCTTAGCTCTGTATTCACATCCTCAATATCAAACCGCTCAGAATCATAGTTATCCTCCAACCATTCCAATAGTTCAATGTAACCATCCTTTTCAGGATGATGTAGGTGATGAATCAATTCCTGATATCCATGAATTCCACCACAATCCTCAGGTGGCGCAGCCCTTGCGCCATCGAGACACCGTGCCCCCTTCAACCCGCCAACCTCAATCTTCTCCAGAACTACGGTATGCTTCCATCCGTCCCCCATATCGTATTCATACGGTAATTTATCTCCGACAGCTTTGAGAACATCTTTGATCTTGACTTTTTTATCCCAAGTTGTTTCACCATCATCCCAAAGAATAGGATCACCGATTTTGTGTTCCCATTCTCCAAATTGGTAAAGATGATAATTCCACCAGCCAAAGGCTATCTGAATGATGTGATGGAGTTTGTTTAAGGAGAATGTTTTGGGAACCGTTATTGTTCGCCAGATGGGAGGGGTAATTTTGTCAATGGTGATCTTGAGCTGGTACATATTGGTTGGTATTCTATACCAAAATTAGGAAAAGGATGCAATATCCTGACAAAGAAAGAACAGGATGCCATTATTTAGAATAATTCCAGGTTTGGAACAATCATCTGGAATCAAGTGGACAAGATTCCCACAAAAAAGGAGATCGTGACTTAAAACGAAGGAAAAGGAGCAAATTGGAAGTTTGAAAAATAAAAGAAGTTTAGCATGAAAAATCATCGGCATTATGAAGTGTGCACATCAGACAAGTGGTTCCCTGTTATCGGAAATTAAAAGTAGGCTTGTTTTGGAGTTTCCACTTTTTTCTTCATAACTTGCAAGGAATATAAGTCCCTTCTGATATAAAAACCTATATTGCCGATATCTTCCCTAAATGAAGCCATAAACAATCTAAAATGATAAAGACCAATAGAAAAATGAAAATCACAACCGAAAACCTGATAAAAATTGCCCTTGCCGTCCTGCTGTTAATATGCCTTTTCCATATGCCATATGGCTATTATCAACTCTTGAGATATATTGCAGTGGTGGGCTTCGCAATCCTTGCCTATTATGAATATGAACGGAAAAATGTTCCGCTGGTAATCGTGTTTGTTGCATTGGCATTTTTATTTCAACCGTATGCAAATATTCCAATGGGAACGCAAGTGTGGAACATCATTGATGTGGTTGTGGCGGTGGGGTTGATTGTCACGCTTTTTCTCAGGAAACATCAAAAGAATAAAATCATAACAAAATGAAACCAAATATTTTTTCTATTGCGACAAAAGAACTTCATCAGGATGCTTTCATTGCTTGGCTTTTACAATGGGCTGACCCATCAAACGCAATATTCGATAAGCAACTTCATCTTTGTGCACAGGATTTTGTCAGAAAACTTATCGGTTTCCCAGTAACTTATGAAATTAAAAAAGTTAATGCTGACAGGCATTGGGAAAACATTGACGTTTGGGCTGAGGTTAATGATGAGTATTTATTAATCATTGAAGATAAAACCTTTACAGGAGAACATTCCAAACAATTGCTAACGTACAAATCGATTGCCGAAGAATATTGTCAAGAAAACAATTTTAAGTTAGTTTGCATATATCTGAAAACAGGGGCAGAGGCTTTATCAAGTTTGAAAAAGATTGAATCCAAAGGATTTAACATCTTTGGCAGGAAAGAATTTTTACAGTTACTGACTGAATTTAATGACATCACCAATAATATTTTTACAGACTTCAAAGATCGTTTAGTGACTCTGGAGAAGGGATATAATTCATTTGAGGATAAAGTAGTTAATGATTGGGATGATAACGATTGGGTTGGTTTTTACCAATTTCTTGAAAAGAACTTGCAGTATGTAAGTTGGTCAAGGGTTAATAATCCGAATGGTGGATTTTGGAATGCAGGAATTGGTGAATGGCATTATCTTGACGATAATGTCTATTCCATATATTTACAAATCGAACAAGGGAATCTGTGTTTTAAAATTTGTACTGATGAAAGGGAAGTTGATTTTGATGAAAATAAAATGGATAGAAGAGTTTTAAGGAACCAGTTGCATCACCTTATTATGAAAAAAGCCAAAGAGTTAAATTTTATGGATATTCAGCGTCCTGATAAGTTTGGCTATGGGAATTATATGACAGTAGCATTAGTTTATAAAGATAAATGGTTAGGATCAGACGACAAAACCGTAGAAAAAAATACAGTTGTAATGATACTTGAGAGATATATAAGTTTTTTAAAAGAGTTTGCAGATTCAATGCGGCAGCAACAAATATGATGCATTAACATATATAACCTATTATGAGATGAATTGGAAACTACTTTTCTTATTATTATATTTGAATCGTCATGGTAAATTTCCATTGCCAAGGGATAAACCCCTTGGCGAGAAAGTCCCCGTTTCGCATAGCGAGGGCTTTCTTTTTTCCTCCTTGGTCTGATACATTTCAATTGTTTGAAAAGTGATCTATTTTTACATTTGCATCCTAAACCCCACTCAAACTTTTTTATATGTTTATCTCCAATCTGACCCATTTCCTCGATGAAGAAGGAAACATTGCTAAAGAAATGCACAAAGAGGGCAGGGAACACGCCAGTTTTCTTGCTCTTATTATCGATACAGCCACTAAGGTTTATCCAGCACTAATAGATTCAACTGAGATCAGGTGCATGAAAAAACGGTGCAACGGTACTATTGAGATTGGGTTTGATATCGAGAATGAGACAATAGAGTGGTGGTGTAACAATTGCAGCGAAGGTGGAAAAATTTCTGGCTGGCAGGGTACCAAATGGGATAACAGGAAATAACCTTTTCTCTTTTACTTCACTCTTTCCAATTTATCCCTATCAAATTTGGGTTTCTTCCCATAAACAGAAATACCAAGTTGGAAAGTCTTAGTATTACCTTCATCGGTATCGTGCCAGCGACCTTTGAGTTCCGACTTTGGGATGTAGCCTACATTAAATAAAACAGGGTCGGCTATCAGGATTGAATCGCTTGTGTATCCGATCACCACGACAAAGTGACCATCATTCCAGTCGTTACGATAGTTTTTTTCGAAATTTTCTGTTCTGCCCCATGCCTGAAGCATGATTATTACGGGGATGTTTCGGTTGATCTGCCAGATCAGTTCAGAAATAGTCATTTTTTGTTTTACAACGGCTTTTAATCTTTGCTGATGGAAGAACTTTACAATGTTCTTAACATATGTTCCCTGTTCTGGATCAGATTTAAGAATACGAGCTAAATCCATTTCACGGTAATCGTTACCATAGTATTTCATGACTTTTTGAACACAATCGGCACCACATGTATAACGGGTTCCCTGCCTGTCCTGTATAGGGAAATCCAAAATATTAACATCATCAAGTTCAGTTAATTTCTTCATGCCAGTTCGAAATTTTTAGTTACTCTTTTCAAATGGATAATCAAAAGTATCCATATTAAGCATCCGTAATGCAACTTTATGGCTGAGAAATTTCTGGGCAACTCCTTGAAAAATAAAATTCTTTAGTGGTTCACCAAGATAAATGTTGCGACAGTGTCGCAATATTTGTCAAGATCGGTGATCGTTCATTTAAAGTTGACTGCAAGATCAACATGTGGAGACAATAAGGTAACCCTAATGTGTGAATGATATAACTTATTTCTAAAGTTGTGTAACAGTTGTCAGAATAAAGGTAATCACCTTTGTGCAACTTTAAAAATTCAAACATAATTTAAAATCCAAATCATGAAAAAACTCGAAAATAAAACAGTATTTATCACAGGGGGATTGTCAGGCATTGGCAAGGCATGTGCAATTGCAGCAGCAAAAGAGGGTGCTAACATTGCAATAGCCGATTTGAAATCTTCGACTTCTGATATTTCAATGGAAGAAATAAAAAATGAAAATCCCAAAGCCATTTTTATC
>CAIYUC010000132.1 GCA_903929315.1 uncultured Bacteroidales bacterium | reverse complement strand
TATTCAGCAAAGAGTTTTATGAAAATATTAAAGCAGGATCTTTATTATCTGTTTTCGCTCGGAATCTTTGAACCGAAAACATCCTGACTTAATCAGCAGACCCTAAATAAATGGTAAAATTTATGAAAATCAACCATCTTTCTGCATTTTCAATGCTTCTTATGCTTAGCCTTATTATTTCTGCTTGTGCAACCAATCATGAGGTCGAAAAACGTCTGATCGGTAAATGGAATCCAGTAACCGTCGAAAATCTCACTCCTCAGTCAGCTCAGTCTCCAAAGACTCAAACTATTAAGGTCGATACTTCAACCTCCGGGGATACCCCCAAAGTAATTGAATTAACACTTCCCGCTAACCCCGACAAGAAGGGAGCAAAGATTGAAAGGGCAATGGCAAACGAAATGAATAGTCCTGTCATAATTTCAATGACCAATGACCAAAAAACAGTCGAAAAGAATTTCCCGGGGAAAACAGTGAAAGGGAGCTGGAAATTGAAAAAGAACGGAAAATGTATCTTAGTCAAAGTTGAAAAAACGGGCAAAACGTTTACCCTGGATATCATAAGTCTGACGGATTCAACTGCAGTTGTTCTTGAGAAACTCTCGTTTGCAGAGTTTAAGGTCAAATACGCCAAACAGAAGTAAAATCTTTCCTTTTTAAAGTGTTACTGAACCCGGCTTTGGGTTTATGAATTACCCCGTGCTTCAGCACGGGGCTGGCAAACAAGATAAACAGGGCTTTAGCCCGAAAATTTAAAGAGATTGTTTCGGGCTAAAGCCCTGATATTTTTTGCCTATCTCAAACCCCGGCCTGAAGTCTGGGGTAATTCATTTCACGATCAACATAGATAGTCCTGGTTTGCGCGCACTTGTAACGCGTGCAAAATACGATTGTTCCCGGTCCTTTGATCCGTAACGCGTGACAAAAATATTATATGTCAAAAAAAGTAATTTGGAAAGAGACTAAATAAGTATTATATTTGCCAACTGTTTAATTGCCTCATCCCCTGCACCCCTTCTCCTTCAGGAGAAGGGGACGGGGGTTGAGGTGTTTGGGTTAATTCCCCGTCGCTTGCGACGAGAATAAAAATATTTTACCACTTTGATACCTCGCTGCTCTGCGGTGAGGATATTCATTGTGTTTTTCAGGAAAGAACCCGCCATGCGCGGGTTTTTTTATAACAATTTTTTACGGATCTCCCGTATCATCACCTCTGCCATTTTAGGAAGGTCATAATTATATACAAGTCCCCAGTCTTTTTTTGCCACTGAATCATCGATACAGGCAGGCCAGGAATCAGCTATTGCCTGGCGGAAATCCGGCTTATAGGTGATTTCAAAATCCGGAATATATTTTTTGATCTCGTCAGCCAATTGCCGGGGATTGAAACAAATGCCTGCCACGTTATAACTCGAGCGCAAAGAAAGTTTTGAAGCATCGGCTTCCATCAGGTCAATCGTAGCTTTTATCGCGTCAGACATGAACATCATCGGGAGATCCGATTCAGGACCGAGAAAACATTCGTATTTTTTCTTCCTGATGGCTGCATAAAAGATCTCGACAGCATAGTCAGTGGTACCGCCGCCGGCTTCCGTCTTATAGCTGATCAGTCCCGGATAACGCAAGCTGCGAACGTCAACTCCATATTTATTGTAATAGTATTCGATCCAGCGTTCTCCGGCAAGTTTGCTGATCCCATAGACGGTATTCGGCTCCATGACCGTGAATTGGGGAGTATTATACCTCGGTGTTGTCGGGCCGAAAACTGCGATGGAACTGGGCCAGAATATTTTTTTAAGTTTCAGCTCGCGACCCAGCTCCAGGACATTCATCAGGCTGCGCATGTTTATATCCCAGGAAGCCAATGGTCTTTTCTCTGCATTTCCTGAAAGGATCGCGGCGAGATGATAGACATGGGTGATCCTTTCATGCTCCAGAATAAGTTGCAGTTTTGCAGTGTCCATCACATCCAGTATCTCGAAAGGGCCGCTTCCCGATACTTCAGCATTGGCGGGACGGATATCCGTTGCAATGACATTTGTATTTCCGTAGATTTTACGTAATTCAAGGGTAAGTTCGGACCCGATCTGCCCGGAACAGCCAATGACCAATATTTTTTCCATAAATTTAGAAGCATTAGAATTTTTGGTAAAAATAGGAAGAAATAAGGAAGCTACAATTTCGCCTTTTCGCTATTTATAAAGTCACAAAGTCACAGAGTCACAAAGTATTTCGAAACTCTTAACGCGTGACGGGTTACGTTCTTGCCCACATTGACTGCTGCCGGCTCGTGTGTGCGTTCGATTTTTTTCATTGTCATTCTATATGATATTCTTTTTGAATAAATATCACCAGCCTTGTACCTTCTTCATTAACTTCTTTCAGCCAACTGATCAAACCTATAAGACCATAATTCCATAATTGCAGGTTGGCATACGCCTCGTTCAATAATTTCTTTCCCTGTTCTGTTAATGGGACAGGAATATTCTTTTTTTTATTAAGGCTGATAAAATCGAAAAGTTGACTATAGTTAGTCAGATCGCGAAGCGCACTATACATGAGATTGGATTGTACATAATACTTTTTCAAGGTTTGATCGTAATTCATAATTCTATCAGAAACTGTTTTATTTCTTATTAGTCTTAATGCACCGCTGTTTTTTAATTGTTGGATGGTTCGGTCATTAGAAACAAAAGCTTCTAAGCCCAAATTTTTGGTCCATAACCTGTATACATTATTGGAGTTCTCAATTATTTCCGGAGATGATAATTCGATTAATACACTATCAATACCTGTGCTTATTCTTTTCAATTGTAATAATATTTTATTTGACTGGAGTGTATCTGATTTTATATCTTCCACAATAGAGTGTATAAATTCCTTTTCGCGCTGATGTTCCCGCAATTGTTCACGCCAGTTCTCTGCTATGAACCCGCAGAACACTGCGAGAAAAAGCATTAAGAATTCAAAGAAATAATGCCAGATTTTTTTTCCGGGTGCACGATGCAGATGATAAGCGTGGGTCTCCATATTTTCAGGTTCTTGTTTTGGAATTATGTTGTCAGACTCAATAATAGGAATTTTTATGTCAGATGTTTTCTCTGATCCGGGATTTGTTGGATTCTCCAAAGTTTTGTCATCATTATCAGCATTTTCTGCCATTTGATTTATTTGTTAGTTTATCAAATTATTAAAGAGTTCTCTAGCATGTTATGCACTGGGCGTTTTTATTAATTTGCGCATATGGGTGTATTGAAAGTAGATTTCTTATCGTCATTGAACTGGATGCCATCTTAATAAAGACCAAGAAGAATCAATACCAGTATAGCTTTTTATATATTTAATCAATCCAATATTCCTTGCGAAGTAATAAGTAAAAGCAAGCGTATCTCCATTTGAACGAACACTCAATTTCGTTCGCCTTACATTTTTAAAAATATTATTATTTATACTGATTGAATCAAAATGTTGAATATACTCAAATAAAAAACCATCACCTCTGAATTTTTGACCTTCATTGATAAAAGACATAAAAGCATAGGTGCCTAAATCTAGGAAAGGATAGAATTCACATTCCCAGGATATTATATCACAACCTTTTAAAAATGAATTATTGAAACTATATCCAATATGATCGATTAAATCACTAAATGAACCATCTGCATTTTCGCCATTTCTTTCCTGCCAAAACTCAGGATCTTTATTTATGTAAGTACTATCAGTATGTTGATTAGTTTCATTTTGGAATATCCAATAACTACCTTTTTGATATAAATACCACTGCTTCATTTCATCAGGAATTATGAAATGAACTTGTTCTGTTTTTTTATTACAAGAGATGAGAAGGAAAGAGACTAAAAGACTGTAAATTATTTGAGCAATGGTTTTGCGAAAGTTCATATGTCAATAAACTTTATTTCTTTATTTATACTCGCCTAGTGCATAACGCCTGGTGTGCAGCTGCAGGCCCGCTCTTGCGGGATTGCAGCTGCACACATGTTGGGGGCAGGGCATTATTCCTTATTAATTTTCCCTACCTGAACTTGTTTATTATTAATTAATCGCAAGAAATATACTCCAGTTGGCAAAGTGGTGATATCAAGCATTGTTAAAGGTTTTGTGATAGTTTGTTGTAAGAGTTCCTGACCATTGAGATTCAGAATCGACAGATTCCCTTTTGTGGATTGTTCAGAAGCTTCTATTGTGATTTTATCAATTGCAGGATTTGGATAAGTTTTAATAAATTGTGATGAAATGTGATTCTCATTTACGCCAACTCCACCACCATTCGTAGTTTTTAATATTATACCTTTCGCACCTACAGTATAACCCGTATCAGAACTTGGAAAACAAATTGAACATAACGCTAAAGCCGGTGAATTTTGTATTATCCAATTTGCTCCTCCATCTGCTGTTTGAAGAATTATTCCACCATCGCCGACAGCATAGCCTGTGGCTGTGTCAATAAAATAAACAGATGATAAAAAATTTGAAATCCCGGAATTTTGTGTTACCCAATCAGTTCCTCCATTTGTTGTTTTCAAAATTGTACCATTACCACCCACTACATAGCCCGTTAAAGCATTGAGAAAATAAACTGAATTTAAATAGTTTGTAGTCCCGGAATTTTGAATGTTCCAGTTAACTCCTCCATTTGTTGTTTTAAATATATATCCATGATCAGCAACCATGAAACCATTAATTGAATCAGTGAAGAAAACCGATGTCAGTCCATATTGAGACATAACAGGAAGGCTATCCCATGATACTCCTGCGTTCGTGGTTTTATAAATTGAACTAAATCCAACTGCATAGCCCGTATTTTTATCTGGAAATTGTACAGACCATAGAGGATGTGTGAGTCCGGGATTCCAATTATTCCATGTAGTACCCCCATCAGTGGTTTTTAATATTGTACCTACCGAATAGGGAGGATAAAAAAATTGACCACCCCCGACAGCATAACCTGTTTCAACATCGGTGAAAACGATAGAAGATAGATATCCCATGATTATTCCCAGAGACAAACTATCCCAAGTTGTTCCACCATTTGCTGTTTTTAACATTAAGGCAGTCCCCGAATCAGAGACACCACCGACATAACCTGTATCTGAATTTGTAAAACAAACTGTCGATAAATGACTTAGAGTTCCGGAATTTTGTATTATCCAATTTTGCGAATGCCCATAGGTTAATGCAAAAAGGACAATTATAAGAATGAAAGATCTTTTCATAGGAATTCTATTATACTATGGTTAGCTTTCTGTCGGGTAACTCAGGCGGATTACTCCGCCCTTGTCCCCTAAGAACCGTACGTGATAGTTTCCCATCATACGGCTCAAGCTCTCAAAAGGCGGTGTAAACCACCCGGCAAGTTACAAAATATTCAGTTCACATATTTATACCTTAACCTGTTGACGAAATAATAATCCCAATATGGGTCAAAAGGATTGGCGTAACCATTAATAAGCCTGTGGCGTTTGATATGAAAATTGCCAAACATCCGGAGCAAGATGGTCTTGCCATCTGCGAATTTTCCGAAAAATTGCCATTTTCTATTGCCAATGCTCATAAACAAGAGTGAAACGATTTTCCTGTAACCGAGATTATTATGCCTGCGTCGGGCCCAGTTCCAGATGTTGCGCCACAGGATCCTATCCAATTGGTAAAATGTTTTCTTAGAACAGGCGTGCCTGTGAAAATTAGCCCATCCGGTGATGACCGGGTTCAGGTTACGGATCAATATTGCTGCTTGCGAACCCCTGTGTTTAACAATAATTCCCTTCAACTTGTCAATCACCGACCGGATACTTACTTTTGCAGGCCTGACCTGGCAGGACAATGTTTACAGGCTTTTGTCTTATATTGTTTTACTCTGTGATCACCCCCTTTATCATACAAAGAGCCGTTCGTATAAAGAATATTGCCCTGGGGACACTGATAGGTGTCAGTCTCCTCGTGGTAAATAAATTGGTCTACGTTATAAGCAGGATCAACAGCTTATGTGGACAGCGCCGGAATGGCAACCATGGTTTCGACTCCCATTTCATGACACTGGTTAATCTCTGAACCGGTGTGGTAACCCTTGTCCAACAGGGTAGTGAATTCGTTATGTCCGATAATGGATTTTGCCCTTGCAGTCATATTACCCATGGCATGGGCGTCATTGTTATTTGTGGTTTTGAAATCAATGGGCAGGCAGTGCTTGTCATCAACAGAAGTTTGGATATTATATGACATCTCAAGAATATTCTGACGGATAGGCATTTTCCGGCTTTCAGGATCCGTGGTTGATATTTGCTCCTGACCTGTCTTGATCAATTCTTGCTCAAGCTTTTTATATTGCTGCTTTTTATCATTCAGCCGTGCAATCTTTTCTTGGATCTTCTTCTTGTCAATCTCCGGGTCCAGTCCCATGTTTTCTGCAGCATCAGCAATATCGAGGGCATCCAGATATTCATGCAGTCTGCTTTCGATATAAGCAAGATGATCATCGATCTTCCTCTGATTGTAATTGTTTTTCTTAGAGTTCTGAGCCCGTAATTTGGTACCATCAATAGCAATCACTTTTCCGCCAATCAAATCAAGGCGTTTGCACATTGTAACCATCCTCCGAAATACCAACTTGATGGCCTTTGGATTAGCCTTCCTAAAATTGGCGATAGTGTTATGATCAGGAGTAAGTTCTTTAAGCAGCCACATTAATTCCAGGTTGCGTTTGCATTCTTTCTCCAGCAATCTCGTTGTGCGAATCCGGTTGAGATAGCCGTAAATGTAGAGTTTTAAAAGATCCCCGGGATGATAGGGAGGTCTTCCTTCCGGGGCATGTTTTGCATGGGTAAAGCCTAGCTCTTCGAGCTTACAGCTATCCACAAATTTATCGATAAGCCTGACGGGATTATCCTGTTCTATCTTTTCCTCCATGGAAGATTCGATGAGAACAATTTGTGATCGGGGTTTTCCTTGTATGTAATCCATACTATAAAGATACGAAAACCCCCGTAAACACTAAGGAAACAGCAGGAAAGTTATAAACAAAATCACAGTTGATAAAGGGAGGTTTTTAGACAGTCTAACGGTCTGCCGGCAGCCACAATAGGGTGTGGGTTTGGGTGTAGAGGTAGTGTGAGTGTGAATTCTGATCCTACTGACAACTGCCACGCGTTTCGCGTCAAGTCAGCAGATTTGCTTTATTCTTTTATTATCTTTTTTACGTTAACTGTCCTGTCATTTAAAAGTTTAACTAAATAGGGTCTGCTGATTTTTATTCAAGGCCTTAAAGTTCAGCATTATTCATGATATTTGCAAATAATATATGCAAG
>CAIYUC010000131.1 GCA_903929315.1 uncultured Bacteroidales bacterium | reverse complement strand
AGCGCGTTTGCGGGGATCATCAATTGATCCCCTCAAAACCAGATAAGCAAGATAGATAAAGATACCTACTGCTGCTCCATCGAGTTTTGGATCCCTTACCCAATACATTCCCCAGGTTGATTTTGCCCATATCATCCCGGTAAGGATGCCCAGGATTCCAAATAATAAACCAACATTAACTGCCTCGACAGTTCTGATATCATATTTTTCGTTGAAGCCTGCCAGATATTTCAAACTGTACACGAACGAAGTAAGGAATAAAATAAGCATGGTAAACCACATCCCTACATGAAAAAAAAGATTGCGGATGGTATTATACAGATTGCCGATGTCAGGAACGGGTATAATAAATCCAAAGATCACTGCATAAAGAAGGAAAATGCCTGATAATAACTTCCACCAGCTATTTTTTAAAAATTCAGCCATTATATCTGCACAATTCGTTTCATGGTTCGCTTTAATTGATCAGAGGATTGGATGAAGGGTCGGATGCGACCATTAAATTAGTCCGTCCAAAGGTACGGAAATAATAAATATGCCAGGATGACGACTGTCAGATTGATTGTCAGCAGGATGACGATGAAACTGTAATTACCGGTCCATTGAACTTCAGAAAGAGCGCTTTTGGATACTTTCATTAAAGTGGCAAGGAAAGGCAGAACAATAGGAAAGCTAAGGATAGCCATCAGCGAAAAATTGTTGCTCGCCCTTGAGGCTATCGCCGCTACCATAGTGAGGGTGGAAGCAAGTCCGAGGCTACCTAAAACAAGCGTTATCAGAAAAAGCGGTATGTTTATGACAAGGTTTCCCATCAAAAGCAAAAACAACAAAAACGAGAAAACGGAAAGAATCGTCATAAGGAGCAGGTTATAGATTACTTTTGACAGTAATATGGCCTGCGGGCTGGCAATGGTATAATAATAAAGGTGCCGGGCAGGACTTTCCTGGATAAAGCTTTTGGAAATCCCATTAACTCCAACAAACAATAAAATGATCCAAAATAATGAATTCCAGGTATCGGTATCAATGATCCTGTCGAAAGCCAGATAAGTCACAAAAATTGTGGAGACCAGGTATAGCAATATCCCGTTGATAACATATTTTTGTTTCAGTTCTAGGAGAATTTCTTTACCTATCAGGTATTTAATTTCCTTAGAAAGCATGTCAGCAGTATTAAACTATCAAAACTATAAAAAAACCCCATGCGTCAGCATGGGGATAAAATCCTGGGATCAGTAAAATAATTTTTTATTCTACGATCATCTTTTTGGTTATACTTTCATTCCCGATTTTAACCGTATAAAAATAAACACCAGGAGAGAGATTACCGGCATCGATCGAAAGATTGTGATCTCCTGCAGTTGAGAAATCCCTGGAGATTGAAATCTCTTTTTGCCCAAGTATATTGGTAATATCAAGGCTGATTTGGTCAGCATTTAACATATTGACCCTGATATTTGTTGAGCCTTTCACGGGATTGGGAAAATTCTGAGACATGGAAAAGGATAGTTTATTAGTAAGCTCATGGATCCCTACATTGGGGTTGATGATGCTGTTTTTCGTCGGGGAAAGAAAAATAATATTATTGTCAGTGACATCTGTTTGTCCCTGTGCGCCCTGAGATCCATTCAGGTAAACCCCGGCTTCTATATCTCCCTGAAAATTGAGGAATAAATTAACGGCTGTGCTGACCGGGGAAACTGATGGATAAACACATTCTGTCCAATGATATTGAAAAAAGTCACTGGTAAGATCCACGATTGTGTCCCGCCATGTTATTCCACCATCTGTAGATGCTCTTGAAAAGATATGCCGTAACATATAATTATTGCCGTCACGCAGGTTTGTAACTCCAGACCAGATAACAAAAATATTATTTGCATTATCTGTTACAATTGTCGGCATGCTGCTCATAGACATAAAATAGTAGGCTAATTCAGTCGCACCGGCATACCAGACATTCGTATCCTGCACCCAGCCTATTTCATTTCCATGTGCGAGCAGAGTATCCGGAATTAATGATTGAGGTAGTTCAGGCATATCCTCATTCCAATATATCAAACCATCAGTAAATGGGAACCAGTATTTTGCACCTGTATTATCTCCTACAGCACGTTGTAACCCAAATACCACATGTGCTTTGCCATTTTTATCCAATGATATTGAATTACTTCCATCCGGGGAGTAAAAAGTATCTGTATTTGTAGTGCCTGGCCAAAGGTCATAGTTGCAGGTCCAGATCTTTGTCTTTGTCCATGTGGTACCATTGTTTGTTGACTTCATGATAAATTCATCATTCCAGCTATCACCCACAACAAAACAAATAGTGTCACCTTTGGGTTCAGCCCAGTTGTATGCATCACCTCCGAAACCTTTATATTCGGAGGAAGTCATTCCGTTAAGTATCTGGTTTTGGATATCCCAGGTCACACCACCATCCAGGGAGCGTGAATAAAGTAAAGCAAGGTTCAACCCCTGATAAACCTGGTATGTAAGACAGATGATATGAATATAGGTATGATCAGGTCCATTTGTCACGACACGCGGCCATGAGATATCCGGAGCGCTTGCCGGTCCCGGAAATACAACCTGTGACCATGTTCCCTGCCCTTTTACAGTTCGGGTTGCAATCTTTAAACCGGTTGTATTGGTGTGAGTTACGACAATTTCTCCTGTTGGTCCTAAAGGAGCATAAGAGGGCCATCCGGTTCTTTCATCTTCTATCCGGCCTGTAGGTTGAGCGGCCCAATTCGTTCCGTTAAAATAATTATACCCTGTACCGCGATCACTAAAAGCATCAGTATGTGCCATCATGCCGGTCGCACCAATCGTACCGTCAGGATAGAGATAGATTCGGTTCTGGGTAGATGAATTCGTTTGAAGATCATAACGGGTTACCATTAATATAGTATCATCCATAACGGATTTATTGGATACTGTAAGGTTAACAGGTTTGATTGAAGGGCCGTAATCGTCTTTTGGAACCCTACCCGGTTTTAACGCTTTAAAATCCTTTTTTACTTTTGGAAAAACAGGCCGAAGCTGGGCTATACCTGAAACCGACCAGATTATAAGGCTAATAACCATTAAAGAAAGAGTAAATTTTCTCATAGTTTAAATTTTTTTACAAACTTAATAAAAATTTTAATCCCAAAAGCTCACCCCTTCAATTGGGTTCTCTAATAAGCGTTTTTTCACCACGGAGGCACAAAGACACGGAGCACCTCATCCCTATCCCCTCTCCTGAAGGAGAGGAGAAATGTTTTCTGTATCTCAGTGTCTTTGTGTTGAAGATAAAATATTTACTTTTTAGTCAGCATCACCCTGAATGCAGGAAGGAGTTCATTAATAGCAGGGTTTTTTTATTTGCAAAAAAAAAGTTCCGGTATGCCGGAACTTTTAATTTAATGATTAGGGACTTTATTCCACGATCATCTTATGCGTTGATACTTCATTGTTGCACCTTACGGTATAAAAATAGACGCCGGGGGTCAACTGAGCTGATTTCAGTGTAAAACGATAATTCCCGGGATTGACAGTCCCTTTATCTATTTCCATCACTTTCTGACCAATGAGTGAGTAAACATCCAGGGAAAGTGATCCTGGTTTGTTCAGCACTATATCAACCAGCGTTTGATTCGTAAAAGGATTAGGTACATTTTGTGAAACCATCATTGATGGCCGGTTTTTCTTTTGATCAATCCCCATAGGTATGCAGGTGAGATCAGATTTGGAATGTCTTATGAAAAGTATATCATTATTGGTAATATCCATCTGACCCTGAATACCGGGAGTGATTCCACCATTCAGGTATATACCGGCTTCAAGATCACCCTGGAACAGAAGAAAGATTGAAGAATCCGTACTGGTGGGTGAAGCGCTTGGGTAAACGCATTCTTCCCAGTGATACTGAAAGAAATTACTGGTAATCTCTACGATAGTATCACACCATGTCGCACCATCATTAATAGATGCCCTGGCAAACAAATGCCTTAACATATAGTTATTCGGATCAAGTAATGTTGTAACGCTCGCCCAGGTTACAAAAATGAAATTGTTTTTATCTATAACCATAGCAGGCATACTGCTTAGCGAACAATAATACCATGCCAGTTGAGTGAGTGACTGATTATATACCGTGGTATCTTGTATCCACCCGATGAACAGGCTATCCTGATCCAGTTTTTGAGGTAGTTCAGGCATATCTTCATTCCAGTAAATTAATCCATCTGTGAATGAGAACCAATATTTAGCACCCGTATTATCCCCAAGAGATCGTTGTCGTCCAAACACCACATGGGCTTTCCCGTTATTATCCAATGCTACTGCATGGCTGCCATCCGAGCAATAAAAAGTATCGGTATTGGTAGTACCTGGCCAAAGATCATAATTGCAGGTCCAGATTTTTGTTTTTGTCCAAGTAGTGCCATTATTTGTCGATTTCATGATAAACTCGTCTTCCCAAGCGCCACCAACAACGAAACAGAGGGTATCGCCTTTGGGCTCAGCCCATGCATAAGCATCGGCTTCGATGCTCATATACTGTGAGGAAGTCATACCCGGAAGAAGTTGCCATCCAATCCAGGTTGTACCGCCGTCGGTCGAACGGTTATAGAGTAAAGCGCCGTCCAATCCCTGGTAAGTTGTACCCCCGTTGGCAACCGGTTCTGTCAATGCGATAATGTGAATATTATTACGATTGGTACCATTCGTTACCATCCGGGGCCATGCCATTACGGTGGCGCCGGTGGGAGGAACAAGACCTGCAGGTTGCGTTACATTCCATGTACCGGTACCTTTGGTTGTTCTCGTGGCCATAATAAGCGCTACACCTGCAGTTACATTATGGGCAATAAAGATCTCTCCATTTGCACCGAAAGGAGCATACGAAGGCCATCCAGTTCGTATGGCGGTCTCAACCCTGGCTGTTGGTTTAGCTCCCCATACACTTCCATTGAAATAATTGTATCCTGTTCCACGGTCAGGGAATGTGCTGCCACTGGTTGTTGCCGACCAGGTACAAACAGCCCCGATAGTACCATCAGGGTAAAGGTAAATACGGTTCAGGTCTGTTTTATTTGTCTGCATATCATACGTTGTAACGGCAGTTGAAGTATCATCAAGAGCTGATTTGAAAGAAACCGTAGGGTTGTAAAATTGAGAACCAACAACTCCCTCAGCATTATCAATTGCTTTGACTTGTCCGGGCGATTTAATATCCTTCTTTACTTTTGGAAATACCGGCCGCAACTGGGCTATCCCTGAAGACGACCAAAGCACAAGGCTGACTGAAATCAATAAAAGTGTAAATTTTTTCATAATTTTCTTTTTTTCACAAATTTACACAATATTTTTATTGTAAAATAAATTATAAATAAAATGATATTGACCCCAAAAGCTCACTCCCTCATTGGAGCTGACTAAAAAGTAAAAAAAAAGCCCCGTCCCGATAGCTATCGGGACGGGGCTTTTTTATAACAAAAGATCCTGTATTATTCAACGATCATCTTACGGGTTGATGATTCATTATTACATTTCACGGTATAAAAATAGATGCCTTGTGTAAATTGGGATGCATCGAGAACAAACTGGTAGTTTCCAGGATTTACGATGCCTTTATTTATTTCTGCAACTTTTTGCCCAACAAGTGAGTAAACTTCCAATGATAGTGTTCCTTTTTTGCTGAGTGTTACATTGACCTTTGTTTGATTCATGAAAGGATTAGGAATGTTCTGGGAAACCATCATTACTGGTTGGCTTTTCTTTTGATCAATTCCATCCAATACTTCGATATCGAACTTGGAAGGTTTTATAAAATACATATCATTGTTATCAATTAGAGTCTGGCCCTGCATATTTGGTTGTGAATCAGTCAAATAGTTTCCGGCACTAAGGTCGCCCTGAAACAGAATATAGAGTGAATCGGTGCTTGTCGGCGAAGCGCAGGGGTAGACACATTCTTCCCAGTGGTACTGGAAGAAATTGCTTGTTAGCTCTACAAGGGAATCCCGCCATGTCACACCACCATCAATAGATGCCCTGGCATACAAATGCCGTAACATATAGTTGTCAGGATCCAATAATGAGGTAACACTTGCCCAAATTACAAAGACATAATTATTTTCATCAGTAACAATTTGAGGCCAAGCGCTCAATGAATTTTGATAAAATGCCAAGTTGGTTAATGTCATCAGAGATAAATCATCTTTCACCCACCCAACAAATATGGAATCGACATCCAGTGATTGAGGTAGTGGAGCCATACCTTCATGCCAGTATATTAATCCATCGGTGAATGGGAAATAGCTCTTGGCGCCTGTAGCATCACCAATTGCACGTTGCCGTCCGAATGCTACATGGACTTTTCCATTTTTATCTATTGCGGCAGCGCAACCGCCATCTGGTAAATAAAAGGTATCTGTAGCGGTAGTACCTGGCCAAAGGTCATAGGGACAAGTCCAGATCTTTGTCTTCGTCCATGTAGTGCCATTATCGGTCGATTTCATTATAAACTCGTCATTCCATTGTGAAACCCCGGCACCAGCAATGAAGCATAATGTATCACCTTTGGGTTCTGCCCAGGCGTAATCATCTCCTCCGAATCCCATGTATTGTGCGGATGTCATACCAGCAAGGAGTTGCCATCCTATCCAGGTAACGCCACCATCGGTGGAACGGTTATAAAGTAAGGCGCCATCCAGTCCCTGGTAGACAACACCTCCATTGGCGGTCGGCTCTGTTAAAGCGATAATGTGAATATTATTACGGTTGGTACCATTCGTTACCATCCGGGGCCATGCCATGACGGTTGCTCCGGAGGGTGGAACAAGACCTGCAGGTTGCGTTACATTCCATGTACCGGTACCTTTTGTTGTTCTCGTTGACATAATCAGCGCTACACCTGCAGTGACATTATGGGCAATAACGATCTCCCCATTCGCACCGAAAGGAGCATAGGATGGCCATCCTGTTCTTATACCGGTTTCAATACGGCTTGTTGGCTGAGCCATCCATCCGTTTCCTGCGCTTCCCGGAGCGTAATAATTATATCCTGTACCGCGGTCGGCAAAGGCAGAACTAGTTGATGCTGACCATGTACAAACTGCTGCGATAGTGCCATCAGGATAAAGGTAAGCACGCGGTGCAATTGCAGCATTTGTCTGTTCATCATATGTTGAAACCATGGTGGAGGGATCATCGAGTACTGATTTAGGAGTAACAATCGGGTTGAAGGACTGAAGACCAACAACAGTATTATCGATTGCCATTCCACGAGTCGGCGCTTTAAAATTCTTATTACCACCATTCAGAAAATGCGGTCTCACCTGAGCAAAGACCCCGATTCCTATTCCGAAGGCAAGCAAAAAAAATAAAAACTTTTTCATAGTTTTAGATTTTTAGTTAAACATGATTTTTAGTGGACAAATATAAAGGTTATTAAGTTACAAATTGAATGCCAAAATAAAAAACATGAGGGGAAATGAGAAATGATCCACGGAAATTATATGTTTTTATGCTTTTTGAGTAAAAAATTCCGAACCTGTATGATTTTCGGGAAAAAGCAAAAATAGAATATAAATCCGATCTACACAATTTTTGTTAAAAAAACTCATCCTGCTTATCCTGTCGTATTGCTTTTTCTTTTGTATCGACAGGAATTATACCGGATCGGTGGAATTCCGTTTTATCAGAGAACAATTTCCGGTAAGTAATATGGCGTTTCCCGAAGGTAGCTCCTACCGATTCATGCAGGGCCCTCATTTTAGGATTAAAATCACCCACCCATGAAAGTTCTACTTCGGTGATATGAGGTGTCTTCTTCATCTTTTTATCCAGGTGCCAGAAAATCCCGGATTCAACTCCCTGTCGCTGAAACTTCGGTTTAACTCCCATGATGATAACACGTGCTCGTGTCATCGTCTTTTTCGATTTCAGATAAAGGAATTTCAGCTTGTTCCATAAATGAAGCTTCCCGTTTAAATGTTTTAATATCTGGTTAACATCCGGGAACATGATCAGGAAGGCGACAGGTTCATCATTATAATAGGCAAACCAGATCATTTCTTCATCTAAAAAAGCTCTTGTTTTTTCCAGTGTTTTACGGATTACCTGCTCATCCAATGGGGTAAAACTTTCATGAAAAGCCCAGGCAGTATCATAAATGTCTTTCATGTCGTGAATAAACTTATCCGTAAACTTGCGCTCGTAGTGGCAGAATGTAAATTCCGGTTTCTTCAACACCCAATCTGCAATTTTCCAAAATCTTTCGGGAAAAGGCTTAGTCATATCCAGGTGGTTCGAAACTTGTTCAAAATAGAATTTAAAACCATAACTCTCAAAAAGTTCGCGGTAATAAGGCGGATTATAATTCATACCTAAACCGGGATGAATAAATCCTTCCACCAGTAAGCCCCAGTTCACATCATTTTCTCCAAAATTGACAGGACCATCCATCGCCTCCATACCTCTTTGCGAAAGCCATTCATGACATCCATCAAAAAGCATAAAAGCGGCTTTCCGGTCATTGATGCATTCAAAAAAGCCGATTCCACCGGTCGGTTGCTGATACTTATATGCTTTTTCTCTATTGATGAATGCAGCTACCCTGCCGATGAGTTCACCGGAATCAGTCTTTAAGACCCATCGTATAGCTTCTCCATGTTTAAAAAAGCTATTCTCTTTGGGATTAAATATAATTTCTACTTCCTTGTCCAGTGGACAAACCCAAAAAGGATCATTTTTATAAATAAGACGAGGTACTTTCTGGAATTCCTTTACAGATTTTTTATCTATTACTTCAATGATTTGCATATTGATTTGAGATTGTGGTATTCCCCGGGGAATTTACCAAGCACCTCACCCCCCGGCCCCCTCTCCTGAAGGAGAGAGGGAGAAGGGGTGAGGCTGATTTAAAACCCTTTGATGATAGCGAATTATAACCATTGCAAAAATACATTATTACCTTTACCGTTTTAAAGAATAATTAATTTTGTAAAACTATCGGACCGTTTAATGAAAAAGCTCGATTGGTTCATTTTGAAATCTTACCTGGGACCGCTGGTTATGACTTTTTTCATTGCCCTGTTCATCCTGCTGATGCAGTTCCTCTGGAAATATATTGACGATCTTGTAGGGAAGGGTCTGGAATGGTACATTATTTTCAAGTTGCTGTTTTATGCTTCCTCAACATTTGTCCCTCTGGCATTACCATTGGCTATTTTACTTTCTTCGCTGATGATGTTTGGAAATCTGGGTGAAAACTACGAACTTGTTGCTATGAAGTCAGCAGGAATATCCTTAAGCAGGATTATGGCACCATTGATCATCGTATCGATCTTTATCAGTGGCCTTGCGTTTTATTTTTCGGATATTATCCTTCCAACGGCAAACCTGAAGTTCCTCTCCTTACTTTATGATATCCGTGAAAAGAAACTTGCTTTTAATATCAAAGAAGGTGTCTTTTATAATGGTATTGAAGGATTCGTGATCAGGGTAGGGAAAAAGGATCCGGATGGAAATACCATTCGTGATGTGATGGTTTATGACCATTCAAAACACCAGGGTGAAATCTCCTTAACCGTCGCAGAATGGGGGAAGATGGAACTTACTCCCGATAAGCGATTCCTGATCTTCCGGTTATACAATGGAACGAATTACGAAGAAAGAACGGATCTCCGGCAGGCAGAAAGGACACGTCCCTTTCAGCGTACTAAATTCAAGCAACAATACCAGATGTTTGACTTGTCAACTTTTCAACTTACCCGAACCGATGAAAAATTGTTTAAAAGTAATTATGAGATGTTGAACGTAAGACAGTTGAGACATTCTATTGACTCAATAAACTCTGATTACCATCAGGATCGTAATAATTTTGAAAAGAATTTTATTCATAATTATTATTATTTATCGACTCTCGATACTATTTCAAAGATCTCCGGGAATGAATCATTGAAAAAATTCAACCCGGAGATTTTAGGAAATTTTGATCTTCCGGAAAAACACAAGTTATATGAACTGGCAAAGAACGCCGCATCATCTGTAAAAGAAAATATCAGTATGAACAAGGAAAGCCTTTATATAAAAAGTAAATTATTACACAAACACGAGGTCGTACTTCATAAAAAATTCACTTTTTCAATTGCCTGTTTCTTACTTTTTTTCATCGGAGGACCTTTAGGAGCTATAATACGAAAAGGCGGTTTAGGTTTACCTGCAGTAATTTCAACTGTATTTTTTATTTTGTTCTGGATACTTTCATTTATCGGAGAAAAGTATACCGACGAGGGGGTTCTTCCCGCTTATGAAGGCATGTGGATTGCACCGGCTGTTTTACTCCCCATCGGGATATTCCTTACTTATAAGGCAACGGTTGATGCGTCGCTTCTTGATATGGATGCCTGGTTCAAATTCTTCAAGAAAATTTTTCCTCCTCAAAGTACCCCGGAAGTATGAAAATCCTTCTCCTTTGCAATAAATCTCCATACCCTCCCAAAGAAGGCGGACCTATTGCAATGAATATGATCATTGAAGGATTGATCGCTGCGGGACACACTGTCAAAGTTTTAGCGATTAATTCAGATAAATATTATGTACCATTATCCCAAATTCCTCCGGATTATATAAGAAAGACAGGGATAGAGCTGGTTGATGTCGATCTCAGGATCAAGCCTTTGAACGCGTTTTTCAATCTTTTTACAAGTCAATCCTATCATGTTGCCCGATTTAAATCAAAAAAATTTACTTCCAGGCTGACCGAAATCCTGAAAAATGAAGAGTTTGATATTGTCCAGTTCGAGATGCT
>CAIYUC010000130.1 GCA_903929315.1 uncultured Bacteroidales bacterium | reverse complement strand
TTTGCAAATTACATCAGCAATGCCTTTGCAGCCAGTCCGCTGAAGTATTCTGGATTTTCAGGCTTTAACGCTCTTCTATATGGCGCCAGACACCTTAACAAAACCTGGGATTTTCAGGGGTTTGCAACATTCTTCTGGTCATCAACTTCGCATGGTACAACGAAGGCGTGGGCTCATGGGATGAATGATGTTGATCCAAGTGTTTCTGGTTATCCATCATTGAGATCGGATGCTTTCAGCGTAAGATGTGTGAAGGATTGAGTCCGCCTTTTTACATCAATTATACTTGGTCCCTTATGCAATTATCTCACGATTCCCTCCCCGGGTGGGGAGGGCCAGGGAGGGGCTGAAAGGCAAATGGGATGAATGATGTTGATCCGAGTGTTTCGGCTTATCCTTCATTAAGAAATAATGCATTTTCCGTTCGTTGCTTGAAAGATTAGTATTACGCACGCGTTACAAACGCGCGCGAGCTAAGGAGTAATGCTTTCAGTGTGCGTTGTTTCCGGGATTAAGTGGTGAGGTGGTGAAGTGGTAAGTTTAATTTGGTCAAATAAAAATAATTCACTATTTTTGTATTGATATTCAAAATTGGTAATGAAAAGAGCAGATTCGACATTAAATCAGATAAAATCTTCTGTTTCGGAGGTTCTGCCACAGTCTGAAATCATACTTTTTGGTTCACGTGCGAGAAATGAAAACCTCTTTGACAGCGATTATGATCTCTTAATTATTGTCAGGGAACAATTTGATTCATCGGAGAAGTTGAAATTTCAGGCTTTGATCCGAAAAAATTTGGCAGTTAAGAATATTCTTGCTGATGTTATCATTCAATCAAAAGCCGATATAGAAATAAAGAGAAATCTGTTGGGTCACATTGTCAGATCAGCCATACAGGAAGGGGTTCTGATATGAATAACGAAGAAAAGAAATATCTTCAGCAATGGATTGGTAAAGCTGAGGAGGATTTATTAGTCGTTCAGCAATTGATGTCGTCAGAAATACCTATCAAAGGACCTATTGCTTATCACTGCCAACAATCTGCCGAGAAATTCCTTAAAGCCTTCATGCTATTTCATAGTCTTGAAATTCCCAGAACACATAATATTGAATTCCTTTTAGAAAAATGTGCTCAGATTGATAAAAGTTTTTCGAATGTTGATCCGGGTAATCTAACGGATTATGGTGTAGAATTAAGGTATCCCGGTGATTTTCTCGAACCTTCACTAAAGGAAATTGAAACAATGATCTCAGTTGTAAAAAATATAAGGGGAATGGTGCTGGATAAGATAAAATTGTGAATATCTCAATTTCATTCTCATGACCTGTCGTATGCTGACCGGCTTGTTTTTCTTCTTTCTCGCATCATTTTGTCTTGCGAAATCACCCATTAACCCTGCCTTCAAATCCTCTTCCAAAGCAGCCTTCATCGAAAACAAAGGACAGATCATCGACCAGCACAGTAATCCCAATCCGGTTGTTTTGTATTTGTTGAATACACCAGGATTTAATGTGCAATTAAGGAAAAATGGATTTAGCTATGATATTTACAGTATTCGTCAACAATTAGAAGGCAATAGGCAACAGGCAATAGGCAATAGTGACATCGAGCATCCAGTATCCAGCATCCAGTATCACAGGGTAGACTTCGACTTAATAAATGCCAATCCCGACCCAGTTATTACAACCTCCGATCCATCCCATGACTACCAGAATTATTACACTCCCGGAACTACCGAAAAAGGAGTCTCATTTGTCCGTCATTATAAGACGATCACTTATAAAAATATTTATCCCAACATAGATCTGGAGTTCCTCTCAGATGAACAAAATGGATTCAAATACAATTTCGTGGTTCATCCGGGTGGAAATCTTTCTGCAATCCGTTTGAAGATTTCAGGGCCGGAAATTGAATATTCATCATCGGGCGCACTTTTTTTAAAAACCACAATTGGCACAATAGAAGAGGAAATTCCAGGATGTAAATACCGGCAAAGTGACATTGAGCATGACATTACCTGTCAATTTGAGCAAATCAGTGGTGATGTCTTCGGATTTTCATCAAAAGATGTAGTCCCTGATAATTCCACCATAATTATTGATCCGATACCTCAACGGCTTTGGGGAACCTACTATGGAGGAACTTCTCTTGAAGATTGTTATGGGAGTACTGCAGACGCAGACAGTAACATCCTTATTTGTGGTCTGACTCTTTCACACAATTACATTGCAACCAGCGGAGCATTTCAGACATCTTTGATCGGGGGTAATAGTAATGCTTTCCTGGCAAAATTTAATGCATACGGAGGAATTATTTGGGCAACTTATTATGGTGGCAGTGGCACACAGGGTCATGGTTGTGTTGCTGACCGGGGAAGAAATATTTTCCTTCGTGGAATTACACAGTCTTCGTCTAATATTGCAACAGCGGGTTCCTATCAAACTATATACGCTGGCGGTGGGGATGATATATTTCTTGCAAAGTTTACATCTGACGGACAGCGGGTCTGGGGTACATATTATGGGGGAGAAGGTTTTGATAACACAGGGCATAATCAAACTTTTTGCATTGATTCTCTGTCAAATATAATCATAACAGGTGCTACGACTTCAACAACCGGGATAGCAACACCCGGGGCATTTCAACCCAATAAGTCAGGAGGACTTGATGCCTTTCTTGCAAAATTTGATAGTACAGGGACCACGCTTCTTTGGGGAACATATTATGGTGGAAGTGGAGATGAAACCGGTTATTCAACTGCTACAGACATAACAATGAATGTCTATTTAGCAGGAGTAACTTCGTCAACAAATAATATTTCAACATCAGGCTCATGGCAGCAGATAAAAGGTGGTTATAATGATGGGTTTTTAGTAAAGTTCTCACCATTTGGTCAGCGTATTTGGGGTACATATTATGGAGGATTTTCTGCAGATAACATTTTATGGGACGGTATATCCAACAATACGGAATTATATATATCCGGGTTAACACAATCTGGAAATAATATAGCAACATTTGGAAGTTATCAACCGTCACTGCATGGCAGTCAGGATGGCTTTCTTGCAAAATTTGATACTTCCGGTTACAGGATTTGGGGAACCTATTTTGGTGGCGATTCAACAGAAACGGTTTGCCGTGGAGCAATCAATGACAGTAATTATATTTATTTATGCGGCGATACTTATTCTTCAAATTTAATTGCTACTACGGATGCATTTGATTCGACATATCTTGCGGGACCTTACTGTTACATTGCAAAATTCAATCCTGCAGGACAAAAGATATGGGGTACCTACTTTGGTGATACATTGGAGTTTGTCGGGATGACTGGGAATCTCTCTACTGTTGGATATAAAACTTTATATCTTTCAGGTACGACCAATCTGCTAACATATTGTTCGACCACCGGGGCTTACCAGACACAAAACAATGGACCGCGAGATGCTTTTCTTGAAAAATTCCTCGATTGCAGATTACCATATGCAGCAGGTCAGGTAACAGGCGCATTCAATGTCTGCAAGAATGACAGCGGGATTGTTTATTCAGTTGCTCTGATTAATTATGCACAGGGCTATCATTGGATCTTGCCCCCCGGATTTCAGATAACGGCCGGACAAAATACCCATATTATTACCATAAAAGTTCTCAGTAATGCGGTTTCAGGGTACGTTTCAGTTTGTGGAACAAATTATTGTGGAAACGGGGTCAGCGATTCTATTTTTGTTACAGTCCATGATGCCACAGTACCCGTGATTACAGGAAGTGATACTGTTTGTCAAAATACACAAACGACGTATCACACTCAACCTGGGATGATCAGTTATCAATGGTTAATATCCCCTGGTGGAATAATTATTAACGGCGGTACTTCAACAAGTGATTCTGTAACGATAAACTGGACAGTAACAGGATTTAATTGGGTGAAGGTTAATTTTACCAATTCCTTCGGATGCAGGGATTCTTTACCTTCTCAATTTAATGTTTGGGTCAATCAGGCCGGAATTGTAAGTGTTAGTATTACTACCCCTTCAGATACGGTCTGCATTGGAACGCTGGTCTGTTTTACGGCAACAGCAGTGAACGGAGGCTCATCTCAGGAATTTCAATGGAAAATTAATGGTATTGTTTATGGTATTAATAGTCCTGTTTTTTGCTATATCCCGGCAAATGGGGATACGATCTATTGCACTCTTACTTATACTGAACAGTGTGTAACAGGCAGTCCGGCAATATCAAATAAGATAGGGATGACGGTATTATCTGAATTGCCTGTCAGTGTTTCGATATCAGCCTCAGCCAATCCTTTCTGCCTGGGAAGTTCCGTCACTTTTACGGCAATTCCAACGAACGGAGGCACAACGCCAGCCTATCAGTGGAAAGTAAACGGGGTGAATGTTGTTGCTAATAACAATCCGGTATATTCTTATACTCCTGCGGATGGTGACTGTATTACCTGTTCTTTAACATCGAACCTGGCTTGCGCTACCGGCAATCCTGCAACTTCAAACACGGTCTGCATGACGGCAGATCCGAGTTTCCCGGTGACCATTTCCATAACTGCCTCTGCAAATCCTGTTTGCGCAGGTACATTGGTTACGTTTACAAGTGCAACCATGTATGGTGGCACAACGCCCTTTTACCAATGGAAGGTTAACGGAATTATTGTGGGAGGTAATAATCCTGTTTATTCCTATGTTCCGGTCAATGGAGATGTCATCACGTGCATACTCACGTCAAACGCAGTGTGTGCCAGTGGAAATCCTGCCACTTCCAATGCTGTTACAATGATCGTCAATCCGAATTTGCCGGTAAGCATTTCCATCACTGCCTCTGCAAATCCGGTTTGTTCGGGAACATCGGTAACATATAGTAGTGCCACCATATA